>NZ_JBQTCF010000022.1:0-73571 GCF_052379845.1 Roseinatronobacter sp. NSM
CGCTTCTGTGTATCTGCTTGTCTTCATTCGAATTCTCCTCGTTCATCTTGCCGAGAAAATTCTACTTTTGCAGCCCCTTAATTTCGGGGGGGATTACCCCTCCAGCACCCGTGTTCAGTCAAGCTTTGTGAATGCTGGGTAACGTTTTGACGGCCTCTATGCATCAGCTTTTGGTGTCCCTGCGTCAATGTCGGTCAATTCTGCTGCAAGATTGCCGAAGAACTGCGCCGCCAATTTGCGTGTTGTGCCCATGATCAATCTGCTACCTAATTGTGCCAGCTTGCCGCCAACATCAGCACGGGCTGTATAACGTAACAGGGTTTGGTCGCCGTCTTCCTCAAGGATAATTTGCGCGCCGCCTTTGGCAAACCCTGCTGCCCCGCCGGTGCCGCTGCCTGTCAGGTGAAATTCACGGGGTGGATCGACAGGTTCCAGAACAACGGCCCCCGTGAACCGTGCCTTGACCGGGCCTATCTTCAACACAACTTTCGCCTCCAGTTCTGTGGCTGAATGGCGCGTGATTTCTTGACAGCCGGGAATACACTTGCGCAAGACATCTGTATCATTCAGCGCCGCATAAACCTGTGCGCTTCGGGCAGGGATAGTGACTTCGTCGGTTAGTTCCATGATATCTCCAGATTGCGTTCTTGGCTGGTCAGATCAGCGCCGTCGACAGGATTGGGAACGCCGCGATCAGAAGAAGCGACAAAGCCATGACCAGAACAAAGGGCAACGTTCCCATGAAGACCTGCTCAACCTTGGTTTTCGGGTCGGCAAGTGCCGTATGAACAGTGAACACTGATATTCCGAAGGGCGGGGTCAACAATCCGATCTCGACTGCGATTACCGTGATGACCCCGAAATGGATCAGATCGAAACCAAGCCCCAGCGCAATTGGGGCCGAGATGGGGACCATGATCAGCAAGATCGATGTTGAATCCAGGATCATGCCCATCAACAGCACAATCACAACATAGATCAGCAAGAACCCATAGGGACCCAGGCCGGAATCCTGCACCAGCAGGGCAATCGCATTCGGAATGCCCGCGATGGACAGCATACGGCTGTAATAGCCCGCCGCGATCAGCAGCACCAGAATTGCCACAGAAACCAGACCTGTCTGATACAGGACCTGCCACATGCGCGGGCGGTCCAGTTGCCGCCGCATCAGTGCGATCAGCAGCGCACCAAAAGCACCCACTCCCCCTGCCTCTGTTGGGGTGAAAAAGCCAGAGTAAAGCCCCCCCAGGATAAGCGTAACCAGCGCCATGATTGGCACCAGCTTTTTCAAGATCTCGCCCCATGAAAGGGTTTTTTCATCGCGGGCTTCAGATTGCCGCACGCGCGCTGCCTCGACATCTGTATAGACAAAGCTGGGGCGAAACCGCGCAAGCAACATGATCAGCGCCACAAAGCCGAAACTTAGCAGCAGGCCGGGAATGATTCCGGCCAGAAACATCGCCCCGATAGACACCTCTGCCAGCACGCCGTAGATGATCAGTAGCAATGACGGTGGAATCAGCATACCCAGCACCGAACTGCCCGCTACAATGCCTGCCGCAAATGGCAAACGATATCCGTGACGCCCCATTTCAGGCACAGCAACGCGCGTGAAAACGGCGGCCGATGCAATGGAAACGCCTGTGACAGCCGCAAAAACGGCATTGGCGGCAACAGTCGCAACCCCAAGGCCGCCAAGCAGCTTGCGCAGCAACGCTTCGGCCACTTCAAATGTATCGCGCCCAACATTGGATATGCTGACAAGTATCCCCATAAGAACGAATAGCGGGATCGTCGCAAACAGATAATCAGCAATCCCGTTATAGCTGGCCATACCCAACAAACGGAACGCAAGATCGATATTGTCGCGCAATATCCAGATTCCAATGAACCCGGTAGCGAGCAGTGCCACGGCGATATGCATCCCAAGAAGCACCACCACGACAAGGCCAAGGATCAACAGCATACCTATCGTCAGACTTGTCATGACTGCGGCCTTCCGATCTGGCGTAAATGTTCAATGGCGACTGACAGATAGGACAAAGCTGCAAACACTGCGCCGATGATGATAATCGCGCGAAACGGCAGCGTTGGAACCGTAAATACGCCCCGAACGCCGAAGTATTCATTGGTATTGTAGGCGCGAACCGTATCAGGCCAGACGGCATAAGCCACCGCAAGACAGACCATCGCCCCGACCAATGCAAACAGTAGCTCAAGCATCGCCGACATGCGTGGCGAGAAATGTGAAAACACCCGCAACAACATGTCAGATCTGGTCATGCGGCCATTCAAGACCGCTGCTGAAACTTGTAAGAAGGCAATCGCCACAACAGACCGGGCCGCGACTTCGGCCACACCCGTGATTGGGGAATTGAAGAAATTTCGCCCCAGGACGTCGGCGACAATCACGAACATCAAAAGCGCGATCCAGATGGTTCCGATCATGGACAAAGCGGCGGCGACCCAATGAAGGGTTTTGCCTACCGCGCCACGATGTTTAACTTGCTGCGTCGTCGCGTTCACCAGAAATTCCTTCCTTGCGGATGGTAGGGGGCTGCATTGCACGGCACAGGCACAAAGCCTGCGCCGTGCAACTTCGTATCAATCAAATCGGGATCAGAGCCCCTGATCCCAATCCCGCAACGGCTGGACCCCACGTTCGCGCAGAGCGTCGAAATACGCTTTCAACACAGTTACAGCCGCATCGCCGCCATCTTCCAGCCAAGGCTCGATAATATTGGGCAATCCGTCAACCCAGGCCTGTTTATCGGCCTCTGGCAATTCGGACACTTGCAGTCCGGCCTCCTCCATCTCCGACATGGCGACCTCGGCACGTTCGGACACATAATCACCATGCGCCCGTGACGTCGCGCGTCCTGCTTCACGCACAGCGTCCTGCACGGCTTCGGGCCAGGAACCGAAACTGTCGAGATTGGCCGCAATGCCGCCAAAATACATTGCGCCGATGCCGACCTGCGTCAGATGAGGTGCAACCTCATAAACGCGGGTGGGCTGAATGCCGGTAGCAAAGCTGAGCGCGCCTTCGGATACACCGGTCTGGATATCGGTGTAATATGTTGTCAGCGCGCCATCCAATGGCGTGGTCCCTGTCCCTTGCAGCCAATTGGCCGATGTGCCGGGCGCATTGATCCGACGGTTGTTGATATCGGCAAGGCTATTGATCGGAAAGTTTGAATAGATGTCATAGCTGTCGGTGATCAGTGACGACAAATGCAGCATATTCTGCTCTGCCCAGCTATCGCGCAACTCTGGCAGCTCCTCTGTCAACTGGTCAAAGATGTCGATCAGCAATTCATGATCACCTGTTGCGAAAGGGGTAAAATAGGTCACATTCTGGAGTGGCATTGCAGAGCCTTCCCAGACTGTTCCAACCATCCCGATATCCACAATACCGTCACGAACCGCAGTGCGCGTTTCGGTAAAGCGGTAAAGCGTGCCGCCGTAGGACTCGACCCAGTTAACGCGAAATTCGCCACCGGCTTCTTCCAGCAACCGGTCAACAGTCGGCTGAAATGCGTTCTTCATCGCATAGGCCCAGATATTGCTCTCTGGATGGCTGGAGCCGATATTGATCGTAATCGTCTGTTGTGCGGCAACGGGGGGGGCAAAGGCAAATGCCAAGGCGAAGGCCGATGTTGTAAAGCCAAGTCTAATAGTCATGCTGTTCCTCCCTATAGACAGCGGTGAAGTCATTCAGTCCTGCCGAAATGCACGCATCACTCTGGCAGGTGGTGGATGGAGCGCAGGATGCGCTCTGGCGTCATGGGCATTGAGGTGACGCGCCCGCCCAAGGGGCGGATTGCATCATTGATCGCATTCATGACAGCCGCAGGTGCGCCCGCAGTTCCTGCCTCGCCCGCGCCTTTGGCACCAAGTTCGGATTCGCGCGTCGGGGTTTCAACATGCCCGATGATCATGTCTGGCATCTCGGACGCCATCGGCACCAGATAGTCAGCCATGTTGGCATTCAGCAACTGGCCTTCCTCGTCATAGAGGCTTTCTTCATAAAGTGCCCCGCCAATGCCCTGGACAATGCCACCGCGGATCTGTTCATCCACAAGCTGGGGGTTGATGACCCGGCCACAATCCTCGACGCACCAGTGCTTCAGCAATTTCACGAAGCCTGTTTCAGGATCAACCTCGACATAGCTGGCCTGAATGCCATTGGTGAAGGCAAACGGATACTCGCTGGTGATATAGTGGCGGGTCACGACCAGTTCGCGCGGCAAGTCTTTGGGCAAAGTGTCGCCCCTGAAATACACAACGCGACCCAGTTCCGACAACGGCATCCGCTCTGTATCGGTTCCCAGATCAACGATGCTACCATCCACAATATCAAGCGTTTCAGGGGTGCATTGCAGCATAGCACCCGCCACAGTCAGAATATTTTCACGCAGCGAACGCCCGGCCTGAAGAGCGGCCTCGCCCCCGATTCCAGCGCCGCGCGATGCCCAGGTCCCCCCGCCATAGGGGGTTGTCTGGGTATCTCCTGTGATGACACGAACGCGCTGAACAGGCACACCAACCGCTTCTGCGGTGATCTGCGCAAGCATCGCTTCAGTGCCCTGACCCTGCTCGGTCACACCAGACATGGCCACAACCGAACCATCGGGGTCCATGCGCACTGTGCATCCATCCTGTGCAGAAATCCGGGCACCACCAATTCCATACATGAAAGGGCTGGGATTGGTCAGTTCGATGAAACTGGCAATGCCAATGCCTCGATAGACACCTTTTTCACGCAAAGCCGCCTGTTCGGCCCGCAGGGCCGGATAATCCATCATCTCGACAAGCTTGTTCAGACTTTTGTGGTGCGACAAACCCTCAAAGCGCATATTGGCCGGAGAGGTGTAGGGATAGGCATCATCTGCAATCAGATTGCGGCGCCGGATCTCGATCGGGTCAAGGCCAAGCTTTTCTGCCGCCAGATCGACCATACCCTCGGTGACCGCAGCTGCAATGGGGTGGCCCACCGCACGATACTGGCATGTCGGGGATTTGTTTTGCAGCACGACCGTTGTTCTGGCGCGATAGTTGGCAAAGTCATAGGGGCCACCGCAAAGGTTTACGACCTGATTGCCCTCGATTGCCGAAGTCCGCGGATAGACCGAATATGGACCTATTCCTGTCAGATCTTCAATGTCGAGCGCAAGAATGCGACCATCTTCATCCAGCGCCATGCGCGCATCAATTTCATGATCGCGTGCATGAATGTCTGTTGCGAAGGATTCCAGCCTGTCGGCGATGAATTTGACAGGACGTCCAAGTATCTTCGAGATCGTGGCCGTCGCAACTTCATCAGGATAGACATGTACCTTGATGCCGAATGACCCCCCGACATCACCACAAATGACCCGCACCGCCCCCTCGGGCAGGCCCAGATGCTCTGCAAAGACAACTTGCATCATATGTGGCGCTTGCGTTGAATGATAGACAGTCAGCTGCTTCTCGGAGCGGTTGTAATCAGCCAGAATGGAGCGCGGTTCAACGCATACACCGGTGTGGCGGCCTGTCTTGAAGCGGCTTTCGACTATGACAGGGGCCGTGCGCATGACCTCCGCCGGATCGCCTGACAAATGCTCGCGCTGGAAAGTAAGGTTATCACCCAGATCAGGATGCAAGACAGGGGTTTCCGGGTCGAGAGCAGTGCGCATGTCAGTGACCGGTTGCAGCGGCTCGTATTCCACCTCGATCAGTGCGGCGGCTTCTTCTGCCTGTGCGCGGGTATCGGCCACCACTGCGGCCACGGCTTCGCCACTCCACGTCGCGCGATCGACTGCGATCGGGTGTTGGGGGGCAGACTTAAGCCCTTTCAAATGCGCCAGAACGGCAACCCACGGTGTGCAATGCTCGGCCAGATCCGCGCCAGTAAACACCCCGCGCACACCGGGCGCCGCGCGCGCGGCCTCGGTGTTTATCGACTGGATGCGAGCATGGGCATAGGGGCTGCGCACGAACACGGCATGCAACATGCGCGGCAGAACAACATCGTCCACATAACGGCCGCGTCCTTCGACCAGCCGCCGTGCATTGGGGCGCGGAACAGTGCGGCCAATATAGCTGTTGGGGCGGTCGGGATTGTCAAAACGAATACTCATTCTGCGGCCTCTTGTTCGGAATTTCGCACGCGCGCTGTGGTCTCGATGGCATCGACTATGGCCTCGTATCCCGTACAGCGGCAGTAATTCCCCGAGATATGCTCCCGGATATCGGCGCGGCTGGGAATACCCGCATGACGGGTCAGGATATCGCGCGCCGCAAAGATCATGCCCGGCGTGCAAAATCCGCATTGCAGGGCGTTTCGTTCTACAAAGTTATCCTGAAGATCGGCGATTTCCTTGCTATCGGTAACGCCTTCGATAGTCCAGATTTCAGCCCCGTCCATCTGCGCGGCAAGGACAAGGCAGCCGCGCGCTATTTCACCATTGATCTGCAATGTACAGGCACCACAGACGCCATGTTCACACCCGGCATGAGCGCCAGTAAGCCCCAGATCAAGGCGCAGGAAATCTACCACATGCCGACCGGCGGGAACGCGCGCGTCAATACGCTCCCCGTTTACGGTCAGGGATATATCGACCAACTTTTCAAACGCTGCTTGGGTCATAATCTATACTCCATCTGCTTCAAGAGTTGGTCATTTCCGCCAGCACCCTGCGCAACAGGACTGCTGCAAGGTGTCGCCTGTATTCAGCGCTGGCATGAGGGTCGCTTTCCGGGGCAAGATCATCGCGCAAGGCGCTAACAGCATCCTCTGGCGACCCGCCTGAATTCAGTATGGCCATTGCAGCCGTAGCCTGAACGGGCCTGTCGGACACTCCGAAATAGGCAAGCCGAACGCCATCGGCAGATTTCACCCCTGCAAGGCCTACAATTGCGTAATCGCCAGAGCGTCTTGTAAGCTCTCGGATCACATGCCGATCACCTGCGGCTTTCAGCGGAATATCGACCGCGATGATGATCTCACCTTCTTCAAGGGCGGTGGTGAACAGCCCTTCAAAGAACGCATCGGCCGCTATGCGGCGCTCGCGCTTGGCACTGCGCACAAGAATTTCGGCGCCAAGGGCAATCATGCAGGCTGGCAGTTCCGCCGCCGGGTCCGCATTCGCCAAGGATCCGCCCAGCGTCCCACGCGAACGGATCGCCGCATGCGCAATGAGAGGGGCTGCATGCGCCAGCAGCGGTGCATGTTCTGCAACCAGCGCTGCTTCTGCCAGTTCTGCGTGGCGGGTCAATGCGCCAAGGCGCAAGCGCCCATCATGCAAGCCAATCCCGCGTAATTCGGGCAGATGGCTGATATCGACAAGCAGCGCTTCCTCGGACAGGCGCAGGTTCAGGGATGCCACAAGGGACTGCCCCCCGGCAATGACCACAGCATCTCCCTGCACGCTTTGCAGCAGGTCGAAGGCATGGCCCAGTGACTGCGCACGCGCATATCCAGCGACTGACGCTTTCATGTTCCCTCCCAGGTATTTCGGCCTCCGCGCGCCCCTCCTCCAAGGGTGCTGCGCTTCGACATTGCATCTTATTGAGCAAATGATCTATAAAGAAGACAGGTTTGGCAAGGGGAGAAATTCATGCGAAGAGAAATTTTCTTGTTGTTACTTCCTCGATAAAGGCAGTTCGGAAATACGCATGGATACAGCCACGTCACGCCGCCAGCGCCTTTCGCCAGAAGAGCGCCACAAACAGATTCTCGACTCTGCTGTTGCATATTTCGCAGAGCATGGACTTGACGGGAATACGCGTGACCTATCCAAGCAAATGGGCGTGACCCAGTCGCTGATCTTCAAGTATTTCGCAACCAAGGCAGAGCTGATCGAAGCGGTATATAACCGTGTATATCTGGACCGTATTGCCCCGCACTGGCCTGAATTGATTAACGATTCCACTCGGCCGCTGCGTGATCGACTTGTGCAGTTCTACACTGAATATGCGCAGGCGATCTTTACCTATGAATGGATGCGCATCTTCATGTTTTCGGGACTGGCCGGTGCCGAACTCAATCGTCGCTACCTGGACCATCTCAGTACGCTGATTCTGGAACCCACCCTTGCCCAGATCAAGGCAGAGGCCACGTCCCTGCGGGTGCCCGATTTCGAGGATGTGTGGAATCTGCACGGTGGGATAGTTTATGTTGGAATCCGCAAGTATGTATACCAAATGCCCACTGCAGATCCCGATGCGGAGTTAATCGCTCGCGCAGTAGAGCGTTTTCTAAGAGATTTCGGCATCCCGATTGATTCGGACTGAAATCACTTAAGATATAACAATGTCTTGTGATTGAAGGTTTATTGAGCGGTGCTGGGTATCACGCGCCACGGAGTGCCTACCGCAAGTCGCCTGCTCACTGATGGTTATCCTGCACTGCAAGGCAAAACAAAATGGCAGTTATAAGGACATTTGCGTTCGGTCACTGCGTCATGCATAAGTGGCCGCTTCGGTAAACATGGCGTGATTATCTGGCCGACGGCAAAGGGCCGGGTGCGTTGATCCTGTCGTCACTTCGCAAGGGGCGGAAGAGCAGCTGCCGGTTCCTTGCTCGGCTAAGGTCGTGTGCTAGGTTTGCGCATCGCTGAATACACGCCCCAGATCAGCAGACAGAATGTAATGAACAAAACGCTCGCGCTTATCGGGCGCTGAAGGAATGTCATCGGATCCCCCCGGCCCAGAAGCATGGCCCGGCGGAAATGCTCCTCCATCAAGGGGCCAAGGACGAAGCCCAATATCATTGGCGCGGCAGGAAAGGACAGGTAGCGCAACGCATAGCCCAAAATGCCGAAGAATGCGACCAGAAGCACATCGAAGCTGCTGTTATTCACGCTGTAGGTGCCGATGCAAACAAACATCAGGACAGCAGGAAACAGCCATTGATAGGGGACCGTCAGCAGGCGAACCCAAAGTCCGATCAGCGGGATGTTCAGAACCAGAAGAAGCAGGTTTCCAATCCAGAAACTCATGATCAAGCCCCAGAACAACGCGGGTTGTTCTGTCATCAGTTGCGGACCGGGTGCGATACCGTGGATCATCAGGGCCCCCAGCATCAACGCCATTGTGGCCGATCCGGGAATGCCAAGCGCAAGCGTGGGTATGAATGCAGTCTGGTCAGCGGCATTGTTGGCCGATTCCGGCCCCATGATCCCTTCAATCGCACCCTTGCCAAAGCGTTCAGGTTCCTTGGCTACCCTCTGTTCCAAGGCATATGACATAAACGCGGCAATCGAAGGCCCCGTCCCCGGCAAGGTTCCGAAAAATGACCCAACGGCAGAGCCGCGCAGCATTGGAAACCATGACCGGCGCATGTCATCGCGCGTGGGTTTCATTGCCTTGAAGCGCACTGCGTCCGGGTCTACCCCTTTTGCGCTGATCTTGCCGACACTTGCGATCACTTCGGATATTCCGAAAAGCCCAAGCGCAAGCGCCACCAGCGCAATACCATCTGCAAGTTCGACAAGTCCGAAGGTAAAGCGCCGCGCGCCGGAATATATATCGGACCCCACCAAACCGAACAGAACCCCCAGACACACCATGATCAACCCTTTGATCATCGCCCCGTTCGACATGCCTGATGCCGCAATCAGGCCCAGCAGCATAAGCGCGAAATACTCGGTTGAGGAAAACTGCAACGCCATCTGGCTGATTGTGCCGGAAAACCCCATCAGCAGGATAATTCCGACAGACCCGCCGAAGAACGACGCAACAGTTGTCATCAGCAGCGCAACGCCCGCGCGGCCCTGCTGTGCCATCGGGTATCCATCCAGCGCGGTGATGGCGCTTGACGGGGTTCCCGGAACGTTCAGAAGAATTGACGCGGTGCTGCCGCCATAGGTGGTGCCATACCAAATGCCCGCGAGCATGATGAGGGCCGCCGTCGGTTCAAGCTGGAAGGTCAGCGGAAACAACATCGAGATTGCGGCCAGAACGCCAATTCCGGGAATAACACCCAGAAGTGTCCCCATGAACACACCGACGAAACACCACATCAGGTTGTTCAACGACAGCGCAGTTTCCAGGCCCAGCAAGATGTTGTCAAAAAACGTCATGACCAGTTCCACGCGATCAGGGAGAAGGACAGGCCAAGGCCAAATTTGAATATCACCGTCGCAAGCACGACCAGAACAAGCGCCAGCACCGCGATACCAAGCGGCTTGTTTCGTGCGTCCGACAGTGCGGAAATGCACACCGCCGCTATTACGGCGGGGATCAACCCCATGGGGCGCAACAATATGGCAAAAGCCACCACGCCGGCCACTGTCAGGCCGGCTGTGCGCAATTCAAACTGCACGGGCGGCCAGTCATGCCCCGCATTCGCCCGCAGGCTGCGCCAGCTGTTCATCGCAAGCACCAGCCCAAGCAAAGACAGGACCGCGCCCAATCCGGCAGGGAACATGCCCGGCCCCATACGGCGCAGGGTTCCCATCGGATAGTTTCCATGGGCGTATATGACGATAACAATGCCAACTGCGCAAATCAGCAGACCTGCAACCATGTCGGCGCGCGCGTTCTGAATCATCTCTCCCCCTCCCGATTGGAAACGTCTTGCGGGCCGCAGCATGACAGCCACGGCCCGCATTCTGGCATCCCGCTCTAGCGCAGGCCCGCCGCATCGACAACATTGGCCCAAGTGGCGACTTCATCAGCCAGAAAGGCGCGGAACTCTTCTGCAGTACCGCCCAGGACAACACTGCCCTGCGCCTCAAGCGCTGCACGCAATTCGGGTTCTGCCAGCGCTTCGTTAACCGCACGGTTCAATTCCGCGACGGCCTCTTCGGGCATACCGGCCGGACCCACGACGGCCTTCCAGTCTTCGGCCAGATACCCGTCAAACCCAAGCGAGGCAACCGTCGGCACATCAGGCACCAGCGGGTGCGGTTGCGCCGAAGTTACGGCCAGCAGGCGAACATTGCCCGATTCCACATGCTGCATGACGCTGGGCAGCGAGCCCACATAGATATCGACCACGCCGCCCATCACATCAGAAATCGCCTGCGCAATACCTGTATAGGGCACATGTTCAAACACCAGATCGTCCTGCGCCATCAGGCGTTCAATCGACATGTGGGACACGGTTCCTGTGCCGGGCGTGCCATAAAGGACAGAACCGGGTTCTGCGCGCACAGCCTCCAGCACCGCCGCAAAATCCGCAAACGGGCTGTCGTTATGGGTGATGATTCCCATGGGCTGGGCGTTGATCAGGGCGATGGGGGTGAAGTCCGCTAGCGGATCGTATTGCACCTCTGGGTTCAGTGCCGGATTGACGGCCAGGTTCGATGTCTGCCCCATACCAATGGTCTGCCCGTCACCATCGGCACGCGACAACTGGTCCATCCCGATTGTCCCGCCAGCGCCGGGCTGGTTCAGAATGACAAAATTCCAGCCCGTAGAGCGCGCAATCTGGTCATTCAGCTGCCGGGCAAGCACATCGGTGCCACCCCCTGGCGGGTAAGGCACAATGTAATCAATGTTGCCGGCAGGATAGGATTGTGCAAAAGCACTGCCCCCCAAGGCGATGCATGCTGCGCCTGCCAGTGCGAAAAGTTTGGTTTTCATAGTCTCTCTCCTCCTATGGTAATCAATAGTGTCTTCCTCATGCCGCTGGAATTGTGCAGCCAAGGCGGCGCAATGTTTCATCTATCCAGCTGCGGTCGTTTGTTTGCGCGGTGATTTGCGCCATAAGTTTGCCCTCAGCCATCTGTTTGGCCTCGGTTTTTTCCAGAACTTCGGAAGCAACCGCAAAGGGCACGGCCAGAACCCCGTCACCATCACCGATGATTAGGTCGCCGGGCTCAATGACCATGCCATCCAAGGCAATGGGCACGTTGATTTCGCCGGGGCCGTCCTTGTAGGGACCGCGATGTGTAATTCCCGCAGCCCAAAGCGGCAGGTTCGCTTCGGCAATCGCATCTGCATCGCGGATTGCGCCGTTTATCACAAAGCCAGCAACGCCGCGGTTGATGGCATGGGCCAGCATCAGTTCGCCCATTAGTGAATTGGTCAGATCGCCCCCCCCGTCAACGACGATCACATCGCCGGGAATAGCCATGTCGATGGCCTTGTGCAGCATCAGGTTGTCGCCCGGTCGTGCCTTGACCGTGATGGCCGGTCCGGCCATTCCACCGCTGCGATGCATCCGCATCAGGCGCGGTCCTGCCCCTGTCATGCGGTGCATCGCATCGCTGACATTCGCCACAGGTAATGCGGCGAAACGGGCAATCAGATCAGTGGAAACCGCGCGTTCACGGTTGAGAATACGAAAACCGATGGACATATTATTCTCCTGTCGCCGGGGCCAGTTCGGCCAGCAAGTGCCGGTTCATGATACGGTGCTCAGGGATATCGCGCCCTTCAAGCATGTCGATTATCCCGCGCAAGGCTTCTTGACCTACACGCGCATTGGCCTGATCGGTGACACCACCGATATGGGGTGTGACCAGAATGCGCGGATCGGACAGGAAAGGATGGTTCGCGGGCGGGGGTTCCACCGCGAATGTATCCAATCCCGCCCCCGCAAGGTGGCCTGACCTGATCGCATCCAGCAGGGCATCTTCGTCAATCAACCCGCCGCGCGCGGTATTGATCACATAGGACTGCGCGGGCATCTGCGCGATGTTCACGGCATTTACAACCGCGCGTGTGGCGTCGTTCAGCGGGCAATGAAGGCTAAGTATATCCGAGTTGCGCAACAGGTCTGCCAAGGTGTTGCAGCGGTCAATACCTATACGTTCAAACGTGTCATCGGGTGCGAAAGGGTCGAAGGCGTGCAGCTTCAGACCAAGCCCACATGCCATCCGCGCCGTGGCCTGCGCGATGGCCCCCATCCCCAGCAGGCCCATCCGCAAACCGGCCAGCTCCCGCCCTGAATAGCCCGGTTTTTCCCAACGACCGGCCCGCATTCCAGCGTCAAGGGGGCCCAGTCGCTTAACAACGCCAAGGATAAGCGCAATCGCGTGTTCGGCCACCGAAGTGGCATTCGCACCAGTCGCGGCCAGAACCGGAATACCGCGAGCGGCGGCGGCGTCCAGGTCGATATTGTCCACCCCGGCACCATGTTTGGAAATAACCCGCAGTCCGGGTGCGGCATCCATCACGACCGCATCAATCCGACCCATCCGCGCGATGATCGCGGTCGCGCCGCTATCGGCCAGCGCCCCCACCAGTTGGGCGGGGCTGGCATAGGGCGGGGCGTAGTGAAGCGCATATCCTGATGTCGCTGCCAACCTGACAGCGTCCGGGTGTAGGTTCGGTCCAGTAACGAGGATGGATTTCGACATAATGTTCCTTGGCGCAGAGAGCTTGGTGCCCTGCCGTTTCTGAGTCTCATAAGTGATTGGGCCGGACCCCTCTCCCAAGGGGGTGGCATTCTCCTGCGACCTATCATATCGGAGAATAATGCTTTACAAAAACGCCAATTTTAGCATATTAAGTTTAGAAAAACTGGATTAATATGGACACGAGACAGCTTCGCACCCTATTGGCCATCGTCCAGCACGGCGGTTTCGCCAAAGCGGCTGAAGCTGTGCATATCACCCCATCGGCGGTCAGCCAGCAAATTCAAGCCCTGGAGCAGGAACTGGGCGCAACGCTGTTCGAACGCAGCAGCCGCCCCCCATCGCTGACGCCACAGGGCCTGCAAGTGGTCGAAATGGCGACGAATATTCTGCGTATGGTCGCTGAGACGCGCACCGATTTGTCAGGCAATCAGGTGAACGGCACGCTTTTGCTTGGGTCGGTGCGCACCAGTGCGCTGGGGGTTCTGCCGCGCGCGATCATGAAAATGCGCACGAAATATCCGCAACTCAAGATTAATCTTCGTGTTGGCAATTCCTCCAGCTTGATCGCTGAAGTTGCGGCCGGGCGACTGGATGCCGCTGTTGTCGCAGAAAACATGAGTATCCCGCAACTGATACGCTGGAGTCCCTTCCTGCGCGAACCTTTGTGGGTCATAGCGTCCAGGGATCTTGCTTCAGATGACCCTGTCACAATGCTCAAAACCCTGCCCTTTGTGCGCTTTCACAGCCCGGTTCCGTTGGCGGGACTTATCGACACCGAACTGGCCCGATTGCAGATCGCAACGCAGGATATCGCGGAAATGGATTCGATCGCATCCATCATCAATTGCGTGGCAGAAGGGATGGGCATTTCAATTGTGCCGGACATAGCGCTGCGCGAACCAGATGCCGAAAATCTTATCTACCGTCCCTTTGGTCAGCCGCAGATTTATCGTCAGATCGGCCTGATTGAGCGGATTAATTCCAGCCGGTCAGCGGTTATCAACCATTTTCATGGAATCTTGGCCGATACATGCGGCGAACATGGGGTTGTGCGCGACGCGACAAACGAAAATTATCTTTGAAAGGTGATGTCACAATCTATCACCGATTTTTCTTGCCTTGATTTTCTGATCGTCACGCACATGTGGCATCCGGCTTTGCGGTTCGCATACCAGCTGGTTGAGTTCCGTCGCTGCTATGTGCCTAAGCGACCGCTTGGACGGCTGCCGCCAAACTGACTGAAAGCCCGCAAAGGGCCGGGTGCGCACCCGGCAGCTTGCCTGCACTTGCCGTGGGCCGAGCGGGGCACATCTTTGGTCGGGTCGATTGTATTTTGAATTCTGGAACGCCTTCATGCCCAAACGCACCTATCCCAAAGATGCCCTGCTGATCGAGCAGGCCGCCGATCTTGAAGAGATCGTCAAGGACAAACGCGCCGATTGGCGCGCGACCGGAGCTAAGGCGCGCAGACGCCAGCGCCGCTACAAGACCTTGCTGATCCAGCAACTCGTGAAGGATGGCGGTGAAACAGATGCGGGTGATATGGCATGACCGGACAGGCCCGAATTGCGATGCGCGGCCTGCATTTGCCCTGCACCATCGGGCACTATCCGACCGGGACAGTTGCGCCCGATCTGCACCTGCTGGATCTTATCCTGACCATTTCGTCAGAGCATGTCCTTGTTGCGGCAGATGAGATGGCGCAGGTCTTCGATTACGACCCGTTGCTGGCGCAGATTTCGAGAATTGCCTGCGCCCGGCATTATGTCACCCAAGAATATCTGTTGACACGGATCGTGCGGGTTTGCGCGGCCTATAAGCAGATCACTGCGCTGGAGGCGAAGTTGCGCAAAAGTCCAGTGGGCGGCGGCACCGTCGGGGTCGAGCTGATCCTCAAATCCGAGGATCTGGAGAAATTGCGGGCCTTGAATGCGGACCAGGCCGAACCAGACGGTCAGGGGGCCAACCAGTGACCAGCCCAACCACCCGCCCGGCAGTATTCGGCACGCCGATGGTTCGGACCAAGATGGACGACATCGATGCTGTCGATGGTCAAATGTAGCACTGCGAACGCTTCCGGGTCAGGGATTTTGGTATAGCCAAGCGCATCTGACAGGGGGATTCCGGGTGAGGGTGTGCTGCCATAGGCCATGCGAGCGTGATCCGGCATCTTTCGCCAGAGTTCTGCCACATCCGTTCCCGTCAGGATGGATGCGGACGCGGCAAGACGGATCTGTAAATGCGCGCCGCTGTCCCAGATATGCAGCGCTGCAAAGGGTGAGGTCCGTAATTCTGCCACCTTGTGCGACTGCAAGTCAGTATAGACAAGGATTGTTCCATTTCCTTTATCCGCCGCGCGCAATACAACTGTGCGCGCCTGTGGCCGCCCGCTGGTTGAGACTGTGGCCAGCGTCGGGTGACGGGCGGGGGCATGGCGATCATGCACGCCGCGCGAAAGCCGGGTCCAGACCTGATCGAACAATGTCTCCAGCGACCGGGCCCAGCCAAACGGGTCTGTCGTCATTTATATACCTCGCGCCGGTCAGAGAATTGACGCACCCGCCTCCGCCAGGCGCGGTAACTTCCCGGCTTCAAGCTGCGCCGCATCAGGGATTTCACCTCATCCGCGCCTAGCCCATGCAGAGTGAGAATATCGTGGAAACTTGCCTTGTCGCTCAAGGCCATTTCGACAATTTCGCTGACTGTTTCGATATCGAGAACTTGTTTTTTCATGATGTGGCGCAGGGTTCAAGGGCAGTGTGACAAGATGATGCACCAACCTGTTAAGTCAATTGACGATCCGGCACTGCGGCATATCTTCAAGGTGCGGCAAAGGGTTGGCGAACAATGTATGGATGAGATCATCATCATCGGCAGCGGTATGGCAGGGACCACTTGTGCCCGCATTCTGGCGGGTGCGGGCGCGGCTGTGCGCGTGCTGGACAAGGGGCGCGGGATCGGGGGGCGCATGGCGACGCGCTCTGTGGCCACGGCTGCAGGTGGCCTGACCTTTGATCATGGCGCGCAATATCTGCGACCGCGCGACCCCTCATTTGCGCAGATACTGGCGCAGGCAGGCGCGCGCGCCTGGCCAGATGGACCGGATCACGGCAGGCAGGTTGGCATGCCCGGCATGTCCGGGGTGCTGCGCGCGCAAGCTGATGGATTGACGGTCACACAGCAGACAGAGGTGGCGGCGGTTGCATGGCGGGATGGGGTCTGGCATCTGAGCACAGGCACTGGCGACATACAGGCCAGCCGCATAATCCTGACCATCCCGGCGCCGCAAGTCACGGCCCTTCTTGGCGACACGCACCCATTCGCCGCCCACCTTGCACGCGTGGTGATGGAGCCCTGCCTGACCCTGATGGCCGCCTTCCCGCCAGATAGCCCGCGTCCGTTTACCAACCGGTTGGACCCGTCACATCCGCTGGCATGGATCGCGCAGGACAGCACGAAGCCGGGCCGCCCGCAGACGGCCGTGACTTGGGTTGCACAGGCAAGCGCGGCGTTCTCTCGTGAACAGCTTGAAGCCAGCCCTGACGATATCGCCGCGCGCATGCTGCCATTGCTGGCGGGCGTTCTGGACGTAGACCCTGCGCTTGCGCTTTATGCACGCGCCCATCGCTGGCGCTATGCGCAGGCCAGCACGCCATTGGGGCAGCCATTTCTGCGCAGCCGTGACCGGACGCTGTATGTCGGTGGCGACTGGTGCCTCGGCCCCCGCGCCGAAGATGCCTGGCATAGCGGGCGCGCAATCGCCCGTGATGTTCTGGACGATGCCGATGTGGACTGACCCGCGCATCACCGGATTTCTGAACCTGATGCTGGCCGCACTACGCCCCGCGCCGGGGCTGAGGCGCATTGCACTTGCGCTGGCTTTTGGCGCGATCACGCATCTGGCCTTTGCCGCAGGTGTTCTGGCCATGATCGCGGCGATGTTCTTCGGAATGAGCGAAAGCTTGGGCCGGGTGCCGCAGCCTTGGGCGTGGCTGGCCAATGCCATGCTTATCGTGCAGTTTCCGCTGCTGCACTCACTGTTTTTGACAAGGCAGGGTGGGAAGCTGTTGGCGCGGCTTGTCCCCGGCCCACATGGTGCAACGCTGTCCACCACGACCTATGCGCTGATCGCGTCCGTGCAGTTGCTGGCGCTGTTCACGCTCTGGACGCCCTCTGGCATCATCTGGTGGCAGGCCGAGGGGGCGGTGTTCTGGGCCCTCTGCACCGCTTATGCGCTGTCATGGCTCTTGCTTCTGAAAGCAAGCTTCGATGCGGGGGCTGAAGTGCAATCGGGCGCCCTGGGCTGGATGTCGCTGATGGCGCGGATCAAGCCCCGCTTTCCTGATATGCCCACGCGGGGTCTGTTTCGCGTCATACGGCAGCCGATCTATGTGGCCTTCGCGCTGACGCTCTGGACCGTGCCGGTCTGGACCCCGGACCAGGTGTTGCTGGCCACCAGCTACACAGCCTATTGCCTGTTCGCGCCCCGCCTGAAGGAACGCCGCTTTGCCGCCCGATACGGCGACCGCTTCGCGCGATATCGCGCCGCCGTGCCCTATGCCGTTCCAAGACTGACCCGAAGGACCCCGGATGCGCAATGATCTGACGATCTATGACAAGGTGGCCGATCAGTGGTGGTCCGATGAAATCCGCTGGGTGCGGACGCTTAAAAACCTTGTGCCGGGTCGGCTGACATGGATGGATCGGCAGATCGACTGGGCCGGGCGTGACGTTCTCGATCTGGGTTGTGCCGGGGGCTTCATGGCCGAAGCGCTCGATGATCGTGGCGCCTGTGTGACAGGTATTGATCCCGCCGCTGATGCCATCGCCGCCGCCCGTGCGCATGCTGCGCAGCAAGGGCGGCGCATCCGCTATGATGTCGGCGTGGGCGAGAATTTGCCATATCCGGATGCAAGCTTCGATGCTGTTGTCTGTGTTGACGTGCTGGAGCATGTCCAGGACCTGTCGCGCGTGCTGGCAGGGGTGACGCGCTGTTTGCGCCCCGGCGGGCTGTTCCTGTTCGATACGATCAACCGCAACCTGTTGGCCCGTCTGGCCACCATCACGGTTGCCGAAGATATTCTGCGGCTACTTCCCAAAGGCACGCATGATCCGTCCATGTTCATTAAACCATCCGAATTGCGCGCCGCGATGCAAACCGCGGGGCTGGAACCGGGCCGCTTCACCGGGCTGGGACCGCGTGGACTGAACCGGCGGCTGGATCTGACATTCGGGCCGCTTCCACTGACAGCGATCCTGTATATGGGCGTGGCCCGCAAGGCGACGGAGCCCGCATGACAATACTGGCACTTCTGATGACGGCGCTACTGTTTGGCGGAATGGTGCTTTACTCCTTCGGGTTCGCAGCCTTCCTGTTCACGGCCTTGCCCGCCGATGTGGCGGGACCAACCATCCGCCGCGCCTTTCCGCATTTCTATCTGTTCGTGATTGTAGCGGCGGCAATCGCCGCGGGACTGGTCTGGCCGGGCGATCCGTTCAGCGCTGCCCTACTGGTGTTTATCGCCGCATCCACAATCCCCGCACGTCAAATTCTGATGCCTGCCATCAACACGGCAACGGATACCGGGGCAAAAGCCCGGTTCAAATGGTTGCATGGCGCATCTGTCATCATCACGCTGATGCATATCGGCCTGAGCGGGTGGGTGCTGGCCCGGTTCATACCGCTGGCGTGACCGGGAGTGTCGGCTTGCGCCGGGCCTGTGTCAAAGTCGCGACATATGCACGCCATGCGCTATGTCCTGCGCACGACACATCATCCGGAAGCAAAGATACGAGGGAACGCCATGTCACAGGATAGCAAGCACGAAAATGCGGCACAGGGCGCGCCAGTTGTCGTTCTGGGCGCAACATCCGGCATTGGCGCGCGGGTGGTCGATGAAGCGTTGCGACGTGGCCTGCCGGTGCGCGGGTTTGCCCGCAGTGCTGACCAGATGGCACCGCGCGACGGGCTGGAGCCGGTCACCGGCGACGCCCGAAACCCCGATGATCTGGCGCGCGCGGTGCAGGGCGCGCGCGCGGTGATCTACACGCTGGGAATCAAGGAACGACCCGCCATGGTGTGGCATCATGAGACCCTGTTTTCCGAAAGCACCAAAGCCCTTCTTGATGTGATGGGCAAGGCCCGCGTGACACGGCTTGTCGCTGTCACGGGTTTCGGTGCCGGTCGCAGCCGTGCGGCAATGAGCAGCGTGGAAAAGCTTGGTCACGGGGTGCTGTTGGGTCGGGTCTATGCCGATAAATCCCGACAGGAAGATCTGATCCGCAACAGCGCACTTGATTGGACGATCGCGCGCCCGGTCATTCTTACAAAGGGCGCGCGGACAGGGCAGGTCAAGGTTCTTTCCAGGCCCTCGGACTGGCGCAACGGCTTGATCTCGCGCAGCGATGTGGGCGAATATCTGGTCCGCTCCGTGGTTGAGGGGGTGAATATCCATGAGGATGTGGTGCTGGCGCGATAATTGCAGCGTTGGGACCCTAGATGTTTTTCCCTGCTCAATAACATACGCCGTGATGATCTTCAGATCATGTGGCGCATATGTCCGTCGTCATCATCATCGGTCTGAAGAAATTTGCGGGTCCTGTGCGCGTTTCATACCTGAGGGCGCCGTCTCAAGGCGTGGAGCAATGCCATCTTCCGTAAACCCGGTTATCTTTTGGTCAGCTTGAAAATGAGGTGCTTGTGTTAGATCATGACGATAGGCAAGCTACCTATTGGAATGCGGGTTGTCTCATGAAGATAGGTGGGCCGATGCGGAAGAGCGCTCCAGAACTCAAGGCACGAAATTCGCCGTTAGCCGATGGTGCGCCAGATACTGGTCTTAGCCGGCGTTTTTTTGTGTCAGCCGCGCTGGTGCTTGCACTTGCGTTTGCGACGACCGCAGCGACCACCTACGTTCTCGGAAGTTATACTTTGCGCGCGAAAGAGGACGCCTTGCAAAGGCGCGCCGACATGATCGCGCGGTCCATTGATCTGAAATTGTCAGCCTACCATGCGGCCGTGCTGACCGTCGCGGAATCATCTGCGCTGCGCGAAGGGTTCGATCTGGCGCGGATCGAACGGTTGGCGCGCCGCGTCGGTGATGTATTCGGTGGGTGGTTCGTCATCACGAGTGAGGACCAGCAGGTTTTCCAACTCATGAACACCCTTACGCCTGAAGGGACCTTGTTTGGCCCCTATCCGCGCACCGATCGCCCGGAACTGATACGCGCCGAGGATGAGAGCCTGCACCTGAGCCGCAGCGTGACCTCCGATGCCTTCTTCGGCAGACTGGCGAGCGAGCTGATCGTGAGCACCGTGACTGCGATCACCTTGCCGGACGATACGACGGCCACTCTCGGTTTCGTCACCACCCTGAACGACATCACCGCGTGGCTGATGGACGCCGAACTGGCGGAAGGCGAATTTGCCGCCATTGCAGATGGCTCGCACCGGGTCATTGCGCGCTCGCACGACAACGAGAATTTCCTGCTGGCAGACCTGCCGGACTGGTACATCGCCTTTTCAGAGGGGCGCGACAGCGGTGTCGCTGTCGGCGCCCCGTCGCACGGCGGGGCACCCAGACTGTTCGCGATGCATCGCCTTTCGGTTGCGCCGGGCTGGACGCTCGCGGTCTCCCAGCCGCTGCCGTCTTCGCTATCTGCCCTGTATCACTCGGCCTGGCCTGCGCTCTCGGGGTTGATGGTCCTGTTGCTGAGCGGCAGCATCGCGGCGTTGTCGCTTGACCGCAGCCGGGCCCGGGATGAAGCCCAGCGTGCAGCCCGCGAGGTCGCGGAACGTGAAAAGCTGCTGACAGAGGTCCGCGCGGCAGATACCCGCAAGTCACGCCTGATGGCGGTGCTTGCGCATGATCTGCGCACGCCGCTGGTTGCCATGCTGGGGTGCCTCGATCTGTTTCGACCGCATTTGGACAAGCCGCCACAGAAAAAAATACTGCATCGCCTGAAGGCCGACGGCCATGGAATGCTGACCTTGATAGACGATGTGCTGGAACTGGCCCGGCTGGGCGCAGGGGAGGCGCGGCTGCGGCCGGAGCCGTTTGCACCAATCGCGCTGCTGACGCAGGTTGGCGATCTGGTCCGGTCGTCGGCGGAGCGGCACGGGACGGAAGTTGTGGTTCAGGGCGATGATTTGCCCTTGTTGATCGGCGATGTCGCGTCCCTGCGGCGGGTTCTGCTGAACTTTGCGACCAACGCGGTCAAGGCCACGCGCGGCGGCAGCGTCCAGCTCTCCGCCATGTGTGGTTCGGCTGGCACGGATGGTCGCACAGTGACCTTTGCGGTCACCGACACCGGTTGCGGCATCGCGCCCGAGGACATACCGCGACTGTTTCGTGATTTCGGCATGCTGGAACGCGACAGCACCCGTGCGGACGGGACCGGCCTTGGCCTTGCCATCTGCCGCAGGCTGGCGACAGCCATGGGCGGCGAGGTGGGTGTTGAGAGCACCCTTGAGGAGGGGTCGCGTTTCTGGCTGAGAGTGACACTGCCCGAGGCAGACAGCGCTATATCCGAGGCAGACAGTGAAACGGATGCCGCCCCCGCCGTGCTGGCCGGCCTCAAGGTGCTGGTCGCCGAGGATCATGACATCATCCGGCAGCTGACCTGCGCAAATCTGGCGCGCGCCGGCATGCGACCGACAGAGGCAGCCGACGGTGCAATCGCCGTTGAGTTGGCCCAGGCCCAGGAATTCGACCTGATCCTGATGGACCTACAGATGCCTCATCTCGACGGGGATGAGGCGGCAGTGCGCATTCGGGGCGGCGGCGGGCCTTCGGCACGGGCACGGATCATCTGCGTGACTGCGCATCAATCCCCCGAGATCGCCTTGATGCTGAGTGATCTGGCCTTTGACGCTTGCGTCCGCAAACCGCTTGACGTCCAACAACTGGCGGCCCTCATGCAGGGCATACCGCCGTCTTCGGCGGCTATAATTTCCCTTGAGGACTTCGAGGCTGACAACCTGACGCAGCTGCGCGCGATCGACGGCGGGGCGTTGCTCACGCGGACACTCAATGGCTTTGCAGCTGATATCGACACGACCCGGAGTGACCTGGCAGAACTGATCGCCAAGCGCGACACCTTCAAGGCGGGTCGTCTGGTTCACAAGCTGGTCGGGTTTGGTGATTTCCTTGGCGCACGGACGCTGTCCAGCGAGTTGCGCAAGTTTGAAGATCTGATCCGTGATGACGATATCGAAGTTCTGGAAGGGGCGCTTGAATGGATCGATAACGTCATGGCCCAGACGCGGGTGCAGGTCGACCATCTGATTGAGAAGACCAATCTGCACAGCGGGGGGTAACGACCCCCGCCTGTGCGATCCGGGCGCACGGCATGCGCGCCTCGTCGCCGTCGCTACAAACAGAATTCAGGTGTTTGTGTCCCGGACGTTTACGACGGCCTTGGTCCTGAAGCGACAGCGGCCATCAGGTGGACGCCCGCACTACCATAATCCGTCAGTCACAAATGCTGCACCCTGCGTGAACGGCAATAATGCGAAAGCCGCACATAGCGTCATTGATCCCCGGTAATGGTCGGTAGGCCAGTTCAACGATCCGCATGGGCTTCTGGCAGGCAAAGGGAAGTTCAGGCAACTTGTCGGCATTGGCTCAGAGCACGATATAGGGGCCAACCGCGTAAAGGCATAACGCACGCTGATTTTTTGATAAACCTGCTTTAGCTTTATCAAATCATGGGCATTCTGTTTGGCCCGGTCGCGGGCCAAGTCACGATAGCGGGCAATCGCGGCACGCGCATAGGGCGGGATGGGGCAATCTGCAGCACAGGGCAGATCGGCGTCCTTCGGGAAATCGATCCCCCGGATCGATTTATGGACATTCGGCCCTTGATCCGCAGCGCGGACCAGCTTGAACTCGTTGCTGTTATCAGACCGCTGATCGTTCAATTCGGTGGTATATCTCGGGGTTTGCGTCTTCTTGTCCATGGGGTCCATCTCCTGAGAGTTTCACCCTCCGGTAAAACCGGGGCGGTTCATTCAACGCAGCACGGAGTTTTCGCAAGGCATATGCTGCGGGGAGCGATCAGACACCCCGCAGGCTGGCGTTAGCGCATGTTGCGCAAAAACGGGACCCGGTTTTGCGCAAAAGACATGCGACAACATAAGGTTAGAGTGGGTCGCGTGAATGCGAATGAACGCGACACGCGCTAGCCGATGGCAGCGGTGACTGCCGTCGCAAGCGGTGTTGTCGGGCGGCCGATCAGGTCGGAAAGCTGTGTCCCTTCATCAAAAAGCGCGCCTTTGGAAGCCTCGACATCGCAATGGGCCAGAAAGCCGGCCAACTCGGCAGGCAGGCCCGCGCCGGTCAGAGCGGCTGCGTAGTCGACTTCTGGCATGTCGACATAGGGAATTTCCTTGCCAGCTTGCGTTGACAGCGTGGCGGCCAGATCCGTAAGGGTGTAGCTGTCATCGCCAGAGAGTTCATAGGTCTTTCCCTGCAGTGCCTTGTTCAATAGCACAATGGCAGCGGCATCCGCGTAGTCCTGCCGCGTGGCCGAGGAAATCCTGCCATCCTTGGCCGCACCAATCAAGGCGTTGTGTTCCAGTGCAGCCGGCAAGCCCATCGTGTAGTTTTCCGTGTACCAGCCGTTGCGCAGAACAGTATGGCCAATACCCGACGCAGCCAGCAGCTTTTCCGTCTCGACATGCTCTGGGGCAAGGCCAAGCGTGCTGTTCGGCGCGTTGAGTAGACTGGTGTAGACGATATGCTGCACGCCAGCGGCTTTGGCGGCTTCGATCACGGCGGCATGTTGCGGGACGCGGCGGCCGATGTCGCTGCCCGAGATCAACAGCACCGTGTCGATACCATACAGCGCCGATGCCAGCGTTTTGGGGGCGTCATAGTCAAAGACGCGCGCAGGAACGCCCAGATCGGCGGCCTTGTCGGTGTTCCGGGCCAGCGCAATGATGCCTTCGGGCGCTGTTTTGGTTTTCAAGGTGTCGATGACGAGGCGGCCAAGCTGGCCGGTGGCCCCGGTGATTGCGAGTGTCATGGTGCATGTCTCCGTTTGTTTTGATGAGGTAAATCTAAGGGCTTTACATGCAAAAGGTAAGTACATACAATTTTGTTAGTATGAAGTTTTTAGAGGTCGCCATGCCGAAACTCAGTGACGCCGTCCGCTCGGGCAAGCTTGTTGGCAACCTGCAAGCACAAGAATGTCCGTCACGCGATATTCTGAAGCATGTCACCGGCCGCTGGGCTGTTCTGACGCTGATTGCGCTTCAGGGGCGGACGATCCGTTTTGCCGCCCTGAAGCGCACGATTGGCGGGGTCAGCGACAGGATGCTGACGCAGACGCTCCAAACGCTAGAGGCGGACGGGTTTGTTCATCGGCAGGCTTTCAAGGTTGTGCCGCCCCATGTGGAATACAGCCTAACGCCGTTGGGCGAAGGCATAGCACAGCATGTGCGCGTTCTAGCTGACTGGATCGAAGACAACACCAGTGAGATATTGTCGGCCCGGCAAGGTATCTTGGCAGAATAAACCTGTGCTGTTGAATTCAAATGAATGATTGTATCAAATACAGCGATCCTTCGCTTCCCGCCCTGTCTGTCGATCACCCGAAACATGCCGTATTTTGCACGACCGTCCGCAAAGAGGCTGACTGCCGCCGCATACTGCGCCAGCATGAGCGGCTGTTTGAGAGCAGGCCGGATGACGGGCTGACCATCAGTCAAGGGCCGAGCCCGTCTTGGCGCCGACAGCATCAGGCCAGGTCGCGTATCCCCCCAACTATGACGAGGGTGTTGGGGGGGGATGCCTTGAGACAATCCCGCAGGGTGTTCAGGTAGGTATTCAAGAGAGAAAGCGTAAGCTTTCGCCTTCAGGCGTCTTCAGTCACGGGGCTGCGGCGGTCAGGAAGCCGTCACCGGCGCAACATGTGCCAGCGCGCCCATATGCGCAGCAAGGCATTGGTTCGAACTAATCACGGGCAGGCCAAGTTCACGGGTCAACGGGGCAAGAATGCCCAATGTGCGCAGGTTGGTGCAGGACAGAAAGACTGCGTGCAGCTTGCTGCGCTGCGCCAGTGCCCGCGCCGCGTCGGCGATTGAACGGGGGGCGATGCGCGCGACCCGGGCTTCGACCTGTTCCCCAAATGACAGCATGTCAGGGACAGCAACGCCCGCCGTTTCAAATGCCGCGCGGATCGGTTCGGCCACGGACGCGATATAGGGCGAAACGATCCCCACCCGCGCCAGCCCCAACCGCGCGCACTGGGCGAGTGCGGCGGTCAGCGGATCGGTCACGGCCTTGGTCTGTGTCGCGCCTGTCACCAATCCGCGCACCCGGTCTGCGCCGATCAGCGTCGTGCCCGACGTGCAGGCATAGCCCACCACATCCAGCGGCTGTGTTGCGGGCAGCAAGCGGGCCGCACCAGGCAAGGCGCGTTCCATGTTTGCAACGGTGTCGGGCGTCAGTTCCGCGCCTGATGGCACGCGCGTGACATGCAAACGTGCAAGATGCGGGGGAAACAGGCGGCAGAATTCCTGTTCGATGGTTTCATCGACCTGCAAGACAATCAGACCAAGACGTGGCAGATCGTCGTCCAGCAAGGTATAGGGGAAAGCAGTCATGTCCTGATCTCCGGCAATTCCTCGGGCGCGCGGGGGGACAGCAGTTCTGGCCCATCCGCGCGCAAGACGATGTTTTCTTCATGCACCATGATCTGCCCTTCACTTGTCACGCAACTGGGTTCCAGTGTCAGAACCATGCCTGCGCGCAAAGGGGTGTCATCCAGCGGGGTGAAGGAGGGCCATTCGGTCAGCGTGATGCCCAGCCCATGCCCCAGCCGTCCGTCCCCCGGCGTCACTCCGTGCTTTCGCAGCCCGTCTGACAGCAGGCGATGCATATCGCGCGCCAGCATGCCGGGGCGCAATGCGGCCAAGGTTTCTTCGGTCGCGTGCCACAGCGCCGCATGGGCGCGGCGTGCCGTGTCAGATGCCGGGCCAATCGCGAAATTGCGGTCGAAATCGCAGAAATAGCCGTCCTTCACCGCGCCTGTGTCCAACATCAGGATATCCCCGCATTGCAACGGGCCCGGCCCTGCGGGCGAGATTACATCGCCGTAGCCATCACGCCCGGCACCACCTGCCACATAGCTGACCCAATCTGCCCCCTCGGATAGCAGCGCGATCTGGAAGTCGCGGAACACTTCGGCCAATGGTCGCCCCGCCTGCGCGAATTCTGGAACGCGGGCGAAGGCGCGCGCGGCAATGGTGCAGGTGGCGCGGATCTTGGCAATCTCGGCCTCGGATTTCACCTCACGCACGCGTTGCACGCAGGCGGTTGCATCTACAAAGCGGCGCGGGGCAAGCCGCATGCGCACCGCCTCGAAATCCTGCAACGGCATGCGCAGATGCGTTTCCAGCCCCATGGGCAGGCCAATCCGGCCATTTGGCGCAACGGCCTGCGCCAAGGTATCGGTAAGCAGGCTGACACCATCGTCACGCGGGTCGGGCGCGTCCCATGTGCGGATATCGCGCACCCAACTGCGCCCCATCAGATCGGCCCCAATGGACGGGATCACCGCCACTGGATCGCCCGCATGCGGGACCACCACGAACCAGGGCCGCGCCGGGCTTTCCCAGAAGCGGGTCAGAAAGCCGGTTGTGTAGTAGATATCGGCGGGCGAGGTCAGAAGCAGCGCGTCCAAGCCTTGTTCTGCCATGCCTGCCTGAAGGCGGACGATGCGCGCGCGGTATTCCTGCGCGGGAAAGATCAAGGAGCGCTCAGCCATCCTCTGGCCCTTCGCTGAGGATGGCCAGCACATGCGCATCGGCGGGCAGTTCCAGCCCCGCAACCAGCGCCGCCAGTCCTGCCCCGCCTGAAGGTGTTGTCAGTAGGCCATGCGCGGCCAGCAAGTTTGCGCCGCGCCGCGCGTCACTTTCGCTGATGGTCACAAAGACATCCGCATCCCGCGCCAGACCATTCAGCGCAATCATCGATGCGGTCTTGCAATCCAGCCTGCCCATGCAGGACGCGGGGCCGGATGTATCAACCACATGTCCCGCGCGGATGCCTTCCATCAAGGCCGGGGCCGCTTGTGGTTCCACAACGATGATCTGCGGGCCGTCCCCCCAGACATGGCGCGCATGGGCTGCAACAGCTGCCGCCAGCCCGCCCACACCGGCTTGCAACAGGATATGGCTGGGCGCTGTATCGATCTGCGCGGCCGCTTCGGCCGCCAGTTGCAGATACCCTTCCATCACGCGCAGTGGCAATTCGGTGTAGCCGGGCCATGAACTGTCGGACAACAACGTCCAGCCTTGCGCCTGTGCCGCATCGGCTGCAGCCTGCATGCTGGCCTCGTAATCCGCACCGGCGCGCACGACATCTGCCCCCTTGGCACGCAGACGTTCGGCAAATGCCTCTGGCACCGTATCAGACAGATATATCACGGCCCGCGCCCCGAACAACCACGCCCCAGCCGCCACCGACAACCCGTGATTGCCTGCGCTGGCCGTTATATAGACGCGCCCTTGCAGCGCTTGCCGCATGTCATCCGTCTTGCCAGCAGCGGCTTCGCGCGCGATGGCGTGCGCGGCGCCAAGCGCCTTGAAACTGCCCAACCCCATACGCGCGCGTTCATCTTTCAGGTGGATGCGCGCAACCCCCAATTCGGCTGCCAGCGATTGCACATCGCGCAGCGGTGTTGGCGCATGGGCGGGACATTTCGACAACAGCGCGGTCACATCGGCTGCATGCGCAAGCGGGGCCTGCCCGGCAACCGGAAGCCCATCACCACGCCAAGGATTCTGTATACGTTGCATCACTGATGATCCCGTTCTGCTTCACTGCAAACTATCGCAACAAGCGACGGGCGGGTCGGAATATTTGAACCATTCTGCGCCTGAATTCGGCGCATTGCGGCCAGATCAGGCCGATTTCCGGCGCGATTCTCACAACGAACTTCCCCTGACGCCGGTTTTGCGCATATCTGCTATCATGGATAAATTCGACGCGCTGATACTGAACATGCTTCAGCAAAATGCCCGAACCACCGCCGAGGCGATGTCGCATCACGTCGGGTTGTCGCCTGATGCCTGCCGCAAGCGCATGGCGCGACTGCGATCCTCGGGGATCATCAAGGCCGAGATCGCTGTGCTGGACCCCGCCAGCGTTGGGCGCGGGCTGATCCTGATTGTCGAGGTTACGCTGCAAAACGAACGCAAGGCCGATCTGGACCGTTTCAAGGCCGCCATGCTGGCCGCGCCCGAGGTCATGCAATGCTACTATGTGACCGGTAACGCGGATTTCATCCTGATCCTGTCTGCCCACGACATGGCTGATTTCGAAGCCTTCACCCGCCGCCATTTCTTCGCGGAAGACAACGTTCTGCGGTTTCGCACAAGCGCTGTCATGGACCGTGTCAAAACGGGGCTGGCTGTGCCGGTTGTCACGGATTGAGCCTGTCATCAAAGCCGTGGATTTGGCGCGAACGCAACGCTGGTTTTGAGGCTACCCCGATACAAGCCACAGCAATCAATAAACTCAAGTCCCGGCTGCAACCATTCCCGGTTCGCTAGAGCGTGCCCGCGTTCATTCGCAGTCACGCGACCCACTCTAACCTTATGTTGGCGCATGTCGTTTTGCGCAAAACCGGTTCCCACTTTTGCGCGACTTGCTATAATTCTGAGTGACCGCGTCACAGAGCGCCGCCTTCCGGACCGACCGGCAGCAAGGGGCCGGGCATGTCAGTGTGGAATATACTGGCACACTCTGCGCAGAGTGGTCCTGTCAGTTATCTCGTGCCTGGACACTCTGAAAGCGGAAGCCGCTGCTCTTGTTTGTCTTTTGGATACCAAATGGCACAGTCCCCTTATAAAACTGCTGTCGTTTTTGGACGACATTGACAAAAGGAAGCTCGCGCGAGACGGGTTTGGGGATATTCTCGTTTCCAGGACCTGAATCTGGTATCATGGTGGTCATAGCAGAAGGACCATTTTGTGACACCTTGCCTAAAATGGATGATGGACCTGTGAGCCGCTTCAAAGTGAGGCGGCGGCTACTTGCCGGGCTCTGCGCCGCCGGACTATTGGGACTGGGCGGAAAACGCGTCAATGCGCAGCCGTGTCAGCGCATCGTGATCATCGGTGCAGGGCTTGCCGGAATGGCCGCAGCACGCGCGTTGCAGGACGCTGGACAGGATGTGACCATCCTTGAAGCGCAGGCGCGGATTGGCGGACGCATTCATACATCGCGCCTGTGGCCCGGTCTGCCCATGGACCTGGGCGCAAGCTGGATTCATGGCCAACAGGGCAACCCCCTGACGGATCTGGCGCGCGAGGCTGGCGCACGAGGCATCCGAACCAGCTATGATGCTGCGGTGTTGCTGGGCCCACAGGGGGGCACGATTGCCCCTGATCTGCGCCCGGCCGAACGCATTCTGGCCCATGCGCTGCAGCGCACCACGCGGCTGGAGCGCGATGTGTCGGTGATGGCTGCTTTGGAGGCGTCAGAGGATTGGCGCGCCGCATCGTCTGAACTTCGTCGGCTGGTGTCATATTTGGTGAATAGCACGCTCGAACAGGAATACGGCAGCGCGGCGAACCAACTCTCTGCATGGTATGGACAAGCGGCAGGGGAATTTGGCGGGCCAGATGTCCTGTTCCCGGATGGGTTCGATCGGATCACAGCCCATCTTGCACAGGGGCTGGATATTCGTCTGTCAGCCGATGTGACCGATATTGCCCCGGGGGCGATACGTCTTGCTGATGGCACCAGATTCCCGGCTGACAGGGTGATTTGCACCCTACCTTTGGGCGTGTTGAAATCGGGCCGGGTGCAATTTGCACGCCCTTTGGCCCCTGCAAGGATGCAAGCGATCAGCGGGCTGGGCGTGGGGCTTGTGAACAAGTGCTGGCTGCGGTTCGACCGCGTCCATTGGCCCGATGATGTGGACTGGATCGGCTGGCTTGGGCCGCGCGCAGGCTATTGGGGCGAATGGGTGTCACTGTCACGCGCCACAGGCGCGTCAGTTCTGCTGGGACTGAATGCCGCCGATGCGGCCAAAGACATTGAAACGCTAGATGACCGCGCAACGATCGCCAATGCGCACGCGGCCTTGCGCGCGATGTTTGGCACGCGTTTCCCCGCACCGATTGCTGCGCAAATCACGCGTTGGGGGCAGGATCGATACGCAGTCGGTAGTTACAGCTTCAACGCTGTCGGCACCAGCAGCGCGACCCGAAATGCATTGGCCGGGTCGGACTGGGACGGACATCTTTGGTTCGCGGGCGAGGCCACATCGCCAACCCACTTTGGTACTGCGCATGGGGCAGTGTTGTCGGGACGTGAAACAGCCCGCAGGATCTTGTCCCATGGCTGATATGCGCTGAGCTGTCCTTCTGGATATTGCAGAGATTCCCTACATGATTTGTGCGTTGCAAGGTCGGCAAGCTTTCACCGTATCAGCTTTCAGTCCCGCTGACATTGTATGGAACGGTGCATGCTAGGGTATTTCAGTTCCTGGTCGCTGCAGCTGGGATGAAAGCACTTTTCTTTTAACTGGTGTCCAATAAGGCAAATGCACGGAAAGCGCTGGATTTTTAATCATGCGCCACATTCTGCCAGATCCGTCAGCAAACATCTGTTGCGATGTCTCGCTGTCGGTGTGCTGTGGGCGGAAACGTTGCCGCAAAGACCAATGAAACTTCACATCGTCATCGTCGAACCAGATGAAGCCCGCGCCAAGCTTGTCATGGAAAGCTTGCAGCCCCTTGGCCACCAGATAACGGTGATCGCTGAGGTGTCCGGACTTGCAAGACGCGTGCGTGAGATTGCACCTGATATTGTGTTGATCGACATGTCGGACCCATCGCGCGACACGCTGGAGGAAATGGCGCTGGCATCTGGCCCGTTGGAGCGCCCTGTGGCGTTCTTTGTGGACCGCACGGACCGTGACCTGACGCAGCAAGCGATTGAGGCCGGGGTGTCTGCCTATGTTGTTGACGGTCTGCAGCCAGAACGTGTGGCCACAGTGATGGATGCCGCCATTGCAAGGTTCCAGATGTTTCGTCGTATGCGCGTGGAGTTGGAGACCACGCGTCGCGCGCTGGAAGAGCGCAAGTTGATCGACCGCGCCAAGGGCATCTTGATGAAGGCACGCAGTATTGGTGAAGACGAGGCTTATGCCTTGTTGCGCAAGACCGCGATGGACCAAGGGCGCAAGGTGGCTGAAGTTGCCAGCGCATTGGTCACGGCGGCGGGGCTTTTGTCATGAACCTGACCCCTTTGCGCTTGGGATTCGTGCCTTTGCTTGACATGGCCCCGATTGTGATAGCCCGCGAAATGGGTTTTGCGCAGGCCGAGGGGCTGGGACTGGAACTGATGCGCGCCCCGTCTTGGTCAAGCCTGCGGGACATGCTGCTGTGGGGGCAGGTCGACGCAGCGCAGATGCTGGCCCCTGTCCCCGTGGCCATGGCCATGGGGCTGGGCGGGGCGGTGGCGCGGCTGGATATCCTGCAGGTTCTGTCGATCAATGGCGATGTGATCGGCGTGTCGCAGGACGTAGCCGGACGCTTGCGCCGCGCGGGTCATGATTTCGGGTTTTGTGATGCATCGCGCGCGCGCGATGATCTGGTGCGTGCCATTGACCGTCCCTTGCGGATCGGCGTGCCGTTTCCGTTTTCAACCCATGTTGAACTGGTAAGCTATTGGCTGCGCGAAACCAGCATTGAATATGAACTCTGCACAATTCCGCCGCCCCGCATGGCCGATGCCCTTGCGGCGGGCGAGGTAGATGCGTTCTGCGTTGGCGAACCTTGGGGGTCTGTAGCAGTAGAGCTGGGTGCGGCCACGCTCTTGTTGCCAAGTCGTACGATCTGGGCGGTTGCACCGGAAAAAGTGCTGGCCGCACGGCACGAATGGGTCAAGGACAACCCTGCGCTAACAGGGCGTTTGATGCGCGCGATCTGGCGCGCTGCCAAATGGCTTGGCGTGCCGGCAAACCGGTCTATCACGTCTGACATTCTGGCCCGCCCCGAATACGTTAACGCCCCGGTGGAGCTTCTGGACCGTGCCTTGCGGGGCGAGATGGTAATTTCTGCGCAAGGCGAACTGCGGCAGGTGCCCGACATGATCCGGTTTTTTGACGGGGCTGCAAGTTTCCCGTGGCGGTCACAAGCGGCCTGGTTTGCTGCGCAGCTGGCGGCACGCCATGACCTTGATCTGACGCGAAGCATAGTTACGGCCAAGGCAATCTGCCGCACTGACCTGTACCGCCAGAACCTGCGCATGGCTGGTGCTGATTTACCCGGAGCGTCCGAGAAGCTGGAAGGTAGTCTGCACCACCCGACAGCAGTTGCTTCTGAGCGCGGGCAGATGATCCTGGCGCCAGATGCTTTCTTCGATGGTCAGGTTTTCGACGCCAGCCAATATTCGCGCTGATTTTTTCAGCACTGAATTGCTGCAGGCGCAAAATGGCGCTGTCCCGCCGGATTTCAGCTTGTTTCGCGCCAGTCTGGAAGAAAGGATGAAGGCAACCGGATCGGCAACGCTGTCGATTCGCAAAATCAGGGTTCAATGATGAACTCTTATGGGCACAGCCGCCTGACCTGATTGCGCAACCCCTGCGCAATATAGGTCGGCGGCTTTTTTCGTTTCCGGCCCGCGAAACGTCGGGCTTCAGTCAAAGGACACAGCATTATGATCCGTAATCTTCTTGCAACTACATCTGTCATCGCAGTCGTCGGCACAACCGCGCTTCATGCTGATACCTTCCCGGAAATCGAAGACTTGACCCTTGGGTTCATCAAGCTGACCGATATGGCGCCCTTGGCCATCGCCTACGAGCGCGGGTATTTCGAGGATGAAGGTCTTTTCGTTACGCTGGAAGCGCAAGCGAATTGGAAAGTGCTGATCGACGGTGTGATCGATGGTAACCTGCACGGCGCTCATATGCTGGCAGGTCAGCCATTGGCTGCAACCATCGGTTTTGGAACCGAAGCGCATATCGTCACGCCCTTTGTCTTTGATTTGAACGGCAATGCCACGACTGTGTCGAATGAGGTGTGGGAACTGATGCGTCCGGCCATCCCCTCTGACGCTGATGGCAAACCCGTCCATCCCATTTCCGCTGAAGCGCTGCGCCCGGCACTTGAAGCGTTCGCCGATCAGGGGCGCCCGTTCAACATGGGGATGGTCTTTCCCGTCTCGACCCATAATTTCGAATTGCGTTACTGGTTGGCCGCGGGCGGCATCCATCCGGGTTTCTACAGCGCCGACAACATTGCCGGACAGATCGGGGCTGAGGCGCTTTTGTCCGTTACCCCACCGCCGCAAATGCCTGCGACACTCGAAGCAGGCACGATCAGCGGCTACACTGTGGGTGAGCCGTGGAACCAGCAGGCCGTGGCCATGGGGATCGGTGTTCCTGTGGCGACCGATCTTGATATCTTCCCCATGCGTGCCGAAAAGGTGTTGGGCCTGCGTGCCGATTTTGTCGCGCAAAACCCCAACACGGTGCGCGCCCTGACGCGTGCGATGATTCGCGCCGGAATCTGGCTGGATGAGAACGACAACGCGAACCGTGAAGAAGCGGTGCAGATCATCAGCAGCCCCAATTATGTGGGCGCAGATCCGGAAGTGCTGCGCAATTCCATGACTGGCACGTTCGAATATGAAAAGGGCGATGTGCGTCCTGTGCCGGATTTCAACGTATTCTCGCGTTATTACGCCAATTACCCGTTCACGTCAGATGCCGTCTGGTATTTGACCCAGATGCGCCGTTGGGGCCAGATCACCGAGGCCAAGAGCGATGAGTGGTATATCGAGACCGCAAAAAGCGTGTTCCTGTCTGACCTGTTCGAGGAGGCCGCGCAATCACTGGTTGCTGACGGGCTAGCCCCCGCAGAGATGTTCCCATTTGGCACCGACGGGTTCCGCGATGTGGTGGATCACGCCATTGACGGGCTGCCTTTCGATGGCCGCGCGCCCAACGCCTATATCGACAGCTTTCCCCTTGGTCTGACCGGGGAACAGGTGGTCGTGGGAACACAGGTGCAGGGCTAAGGCCCGGATTTCAGAGGACGCGATATGACTGCAATCGAGCCGACCCAACTTCAAGCCGAACGCCGTGCACGGCTGTTCACAAGGATCAACAAGCTGGATGGCTGGTTCAAGGTTCTGGGCCTGTCCTTCATGACACCGCTGTTACGCGCAGCCGCGGGCGACAATCCCAAGGCGCAGGTCAAGCAGATTTGGCAGCTGTTGGGCGTGCCGGTTCTGGCGATCATCGGGTTTCTGCTGCTCTGGGGCAATCTGGCCCCGCGTGTGGAAACCTCGCTTGGTGCTATTCCCGGTCCTGTTCAGGTCTGGGAGCAGGCTAAGGTGCTGCATGGTGACCATCTGGCAGAGCGCGAGCGCCAGTCCGCGTTTCTGGAACGTCAGGCCGCGCGCAATGCCGAACTGATCGCCGCCGGACAGGAAGATCGTGTGCGCGAACGCGTCTATACCGGGTCGCCCACCTATTACGACCAGATATGGACTTCTGTTCAGACCGTGTTCTTCGGCTTTCTGATCGCGACCACTGTCGCGGTGCCGCTGGGTATTGCGGCGGGCCTGTCGCCCACCACCAATGCTGCGCTAAACCCGTTGATCCAGATCTTCAAACCGGTCAGTCCACTGGCATGGCTGCCGATCGTGACGATGGTCGTGTCGGCGGTCTATGTCACGCAGGACGGCATGTTCTCGCGCTCGTTCCTGACCTCGGCAATAACGGTTACGCTGTGCTCGCTTTGGCCCACGCTGATCAACACGGCACTGGGTGTGGCCAGCATCGACCGCGACCTGATTTCTGTCAGTCGCGTGCTGAAGCTGAACACATGGACCAAGATCACGCGGCTGGTGCTGCCATCGGCCCTGCCGCTGATCTTCACGGGCCTGCGCTTGTCGCTGGGCGTGGGCTGGATGGTGCTGATCGCGGCGGAAATGCTGGCCCAGAACCCTGGCCTGGGCAAATTTGTCTGGGACCAGTTCCAGAACGGATCCTCCAGCAGCTTGGCGGCGATTATGGTGGCGGTGCTGACCATCGGCATCATCGGCTTTCTGCTGGACCGGCTGATGTATGCGCTGCAATCGCTTTTCACCTTCTCGAATAATCGGTGAGCACCATGACAATTCTGGAATTCAAAAACGTTTGCAAGGGTTTCGGCACTGGGTTGGACCGTGAGGAGGTTTTGAAAAATATCACGCTCTCGGTGGAAGAAGGCGAGTTCCTGGCGATCCTCGGTTTTTCCGGCACCGGCAAGACCACGCTGATCAACCAGATCGCGGGACTCGCGCAACCCGATAGCGGGCAGGTGCTGTTCAAGGGCAAGCCCATCACCGGGCCGGGGCCAGAGCGGGGGCTGGTGTTTCAGTCCTATTCGCTTATGCCGTGGCTGACTGTTGCGGGCAATGTCGCGCTGGCGGTGGATGCCGTGCACAAATCCGCCAGCCGGGCTGAACGCGCCGCCATGGTGGACAAGTTCATCGCGATGGTGGGCCTTAGCCACGCCAAGGGCCGCCGTCCGGCGGAATTGTCGGGCGGAATGCGCCAGCGCGTGTCAGTGGCCCGCGCCTTGGCCATGAACCCCGAAGTGCTGCTGCTCGATGAGCCACTTTCCGCGCTGGACGCGCTGACCCGCGCCAACCTGCAAGATGAGATCACAGAAATCTGGCAGGCCGATCAGAAAACCGTGGTGCTGATTACCAATGACGTGGATGAAGCGCTTTTGCTGGCGGACCGGATCATTCCGCTGAACCCGGACGGCACGCTGGGTGCGGCGTTTACGGTTTCCATCCCGCGCCCGCGCGTGCGCACCGCTATGAACAATGACCCCTGTTTCAAGAAACTGCGCGCTGATATCACCAAATACCTGATGGATGTGGGCATTGCCGCCAAGGTGGCAGAAACGCGCGTGCTGCCACAGGTCACGCCCATTCACGGTGCCCCCAAAGCCTATGCAGAGGCCGCGAAAAGCCCGCTGGCCGACAAGTATCTGGAATTCTCGCAACTGTCCAAGGTGTATCCCACGCCGGAAGGACCGCTGACCGTGGTCGACCGGTTCGATCTGAAAATGAAGAAGGGCGAATTCATCAGCCTGATCGGGCATTCGGGCTGCGGCAAATCTACCGTGCTGACCATGGCGGCCGGCTTGAACGAGATTTCGGGCGGTGCAATCAAGCTGGACGGTCTGGAAGTGCGCGGCGCGGACCCTGAACGCGCGGTGGTGTTTCAGGCGCCCAGCCTGTTTCCGTGGCTGACAGCCAAGGAAAACGTGGCCATGGGCGTGGACCGCGTCTATCCGCGCGCGTCGCGCGCCGAGCGGCAGGATGTTGTCGAATACTATCTGGAACGTGTTGGCTTGGGCGACAGCATGGACCGTCAGGCATCCGAGATGTCGAACGGCATGAAGCAGCGCGTGGGCATTGCCCGCGCCTTCGCATTGTCGCCCAAACTGTTGTTGCTGGATGAACCCTTCGGCATGCTGGACAGCCTGACGCGCTGGGAATTGCAGGAAGTGCTGATGGAAGTGTGGTCACGCACCAAAGTGACTGCGATTTGCGTGACCCATGACGTGGATGAAGCCATTCTTCTGGCCGACCGCGTGGTGATGATGACCAACGGCCCGCGCGCCCGCATCGGCAAGATTGTAGATGTGAACCTGCCCCGCCCGCGCACCCGCAAGGCGCTGCTGGAACACCCAGATTACTACAATTACCGCGCCGAGGTTCTGCAATTCCTGGAGGATTACGAACACGGCGCCCACAAGAAGAAGGAGGCCGCGTGATGAAACGCAAACTCGTCATCATCGGCGCGGGCATGGCCTCGGGGCGGGTGCTGGATCACCTGCTGGCCGCCGATCCCGACGGCTGGGACATTACCGTGTTCAATGCCGAACCGCGCGGAAACTATAACCGCATCCTGCTCTCGCCGGTGCTGTCAGGCGAAAAGACCTATGCAGACATCGTCACCCACGACGATGGCTTCTACGCGCGCCACAATATCACCTGCCGTTTTGGGGAGGCTGTGGTCAAGATCGACCGCGCGCGCAAGATCGTCTATTCCAACGCAGGCGGCGCGCCCTATGACAGGCTGCTGATTGCCACGGGTTCTGCGCCCTTTATCCTTCCGGTTGCGGGCAAGGATTTGGCCGGTGTTGTAACCTACCGCGACATTGATGATACCAACGCGATGATGGCCGCCGCAGATAAAGCCGGGGGCAGGGCTGTGGTCATCGGCGGCGGTCTGTTAGGGCTGGAAGCGGCCGCAGGGCTGAAGGCGCGCGGCATGGAGGTGACGGTCATTCACCTGATGGGCCACCTGATGGAACGCCAGCTTGACCCCGCCGCAGGCTATCTGCTGCAAAAGGATCTGGAGGCGCGCGGAATTGCCGTGCATTGCAAAGGGGCCACCAAGGCCATTCTGGGCAAGGACCATGTTGAAGCTGTGCTGCTGGAAGATGGAACTGTCTATCCTGCGGATATGGTGTGCATGGCGGTGGGCATTCGCCCCGAAACCCGCCTGGCCACGGATGCAGCCCTTGACGTGGCGCGCGGGATAACCGTGACCGACCAGATGGTGACATCGGACCCTGACATTCTGGCAGTTGGCGAATGCGTGGAACATGACGGCCAGCTTTTCGGCCTTGTCGCCCCGCTTTATGATCAGGCACGCGTGGTTGCGGCCACGCTTTTGGGGCAGGACGCGGCCTTTGCCCCTGTTCAGACAGCGACCAAGCTGAAAGTCACGGGTGTTGATCTGTTCAGCGCAGGCGATTTTGCGGATGGGGCAGGGCGCGAGGATGTTGTCTATCGTGACCCGGCGCGCGGTGTCTACAAGCGGCTGGTGATCGAGGATGACTGCCTGATGGGTGCGGTCATGTATGGCGATACCGCAGACGGGTCGTGGTTCTTCGGGCTTATCAAGGACGGCACCGATATTTCGGACATGCGCGACACCCTGATTTTCGGGCCTGCCTATCAGGGGGGGACCGGCGCGGACCCTTTGGCAGCCGTTGCAGCATTGCCGCCTGAGGCGGAGATTTGCGGCTGCAACGGCATTTGCAAGGGCACCATCGTTTCGGCGATCGAAGGGGGCGCGACGACCCTTGCCGATATCAAAGCACACACCAAGGCCAGCGCGTCTTGTGGCACCTGCTCGGGGCTGGTGGAACAGGTTCTGGCCAGCACCCTGGGCGACGCATTCCAGATGCCTGCTGCCCAGCCCATATGCGGTTGCACCGATCTGACACATGAGGATGTGCGCCGCCTGATCAAGGCGCGCGCGCTGAAATCCATGCCGGCTGTCATGCAGGAACTGGGCTGGAAAACATCCTGCGGGTGCCATGTCTGCCGCCCAGCGCTGAATTTCTACCTGCTGGCCGATTGGCCCGAAGATTACACCGATGACGCGCAAAGCCGTTTCGTCAATGAACGCAACCACGCCAATATCCAGAAGGACGGCACCTATTCGGTCGTCCCGCGCATGTGGGGCGGCATGACCAACCCGCGCGAATTGCGCGCGATTGCGGATGCGGCGGATAAATACGCTATTCCGGCGGTGAAGGTCACGGGCGGGCAGCGCATTGACCTGCTGGGCGTGCGCAAGGAAGACCTGCCGCATATCTGGGCTGATCTGAACGAGGCGGGGCTGGTCAGTGGCCACGCCTATTCCAAAGGGCTGCGCACGGTCAAAACCTGCGTGGGCACGGATTTCTGCCGTTTCGGCACACAAGACAGCACGGGGCTTGGGATCAAGCTGGAACAGCGACTTTGGGGGTCATGGACCCCGCATAAGGTGAAGCTGGCGGTTTCAGGCTGCCCGCGCAATTGCGCCGAGGCGACCTGCAAGGATGTGGGCATCATTTCCGTCGAGAGCGGGTATGAAATCGGTGTTGGTGGCGCGGCTGGTATGGACCTGAAAGAGGTCGAGCGTCTGGCCAAAGTTACAAGTGAGCAAGAGGCTATCGATCTGACCGTTGCCTTCATCCAGCTTTACCGCGAACACGCCAAATATCTGGACCGGCCCTATAAATGGCTGGCCAAGGTGGGGCTGGAATGGGTGCAGGCGCAGGTGGTCGAGGATACGGCCAACCGCGCCGCGCTGATTGCGCGCTTCGATCTGTCGCAATCCATCTACCAACGTGACCCATGGGCGGACCGCGCAACCCCACAGGCACAGGCGGATTTTGCCCCGCTTGCCGATCTGACACAGGAGGCGGCGCAATGAGCTGGCTGGATATCGGCGCATTGAACGACATCCCCCAGCGCGGGGCACGACTGGTCAAAACAATGCATGGGTGTGTTGCCGTGTTTCGCACCGGCGATGATCAGGTCTTCGCTATTGATGACCGTTGCCCGCACAAGGGCGGGCCGCTGTCCGAAGGGATCGTGCATGGCCATGCGGTGACTTGTCCGCTGCATAACTGGGTGTTTTCGCTGGAAAGCGGCATTGCACAGGGCGCGGATGACGGGGCCGTGGCCACTTACCCCGCGCGGGTCGAGGGCGGGCGCATTCTGCTGGATGCCAAGCGCCTGATCCGGGGGGCAGCAGCATGAGCACTGTGCGCACCACCTGCCCATATTGCGGCGTGGGCTGCGGGGTGCTGATGGCCCCGGACGGGCAGGGGGGCGCAACAGTCAAAGGCGACCCCGACCATCCGGCGAATTACGGACGGCTGTGTTCCAAGGGCACGGCGCTGGGCGAAACGCTGGGGCTGGACGGGCGCATCCTGTCACCCGTTGTGGATGGCAAGCCCGCGACATGGGACGCGGCGCTTGATCTGGTGGCCCAGCGCTTTCAATCAGCGATCCGCGACCACGGCCCGGATTCGGTGGCTTTTTACCTCTCGGGCCAGATGCTGACCGAGGATTATTACGCCGCCAACAAGCTGATAAAAGGCTATTTCGGCACCGCGAATGTGGACACCAACTCGCGGTTGTGCATGGCGTCCTCGGTCGCGGGTCATAAACGCGCGTTCGGGGCCGATACTGTGCCGGGGACGTATGACGATCTGGATCAAGCCGATCTGGTGGTGCTGGTGGGCAGTAACCTCGCATGGTGCCATCCGGTGCTGTATCAGCGGCTGGTTGCGGCAAAGAAGGCGCGTGGCACCAAAGTTGTTGTGGTGGACCCGCGCCGCACGGCAACCTGCGATATCGCGGACCTGCATCTGGCGCTGGCCCCCGGCTCTGATGCGGCGCTCTTCAACGCGCTGCTGGTGGCCTTGGCGGATCGCGGGGCAGTCGACACCGAGTATGTGGCGCGCCATGTCAGCGGGTTCGAGGATGCGCTTGCAGCCGCGCGTGCAAGCGATCCCGCCCTGACCGGGCTTGCAGACCAAGATATCGCGCAATTCCTGACTTGGTTCACCACGACCGAGCGGGTGGTGACGGTCTATTCCCAAGGGATCAACCAATCCTCCAGTGGGACAGACAAGGTCAATGCGATCCTGAATTGTCATTTGGCGACAGGCCGCATTGGACGTCCCGGAACGGGACCATTTAGCGTGACCGGTCAGCCCAACGCGATGGGCGGGCGCGAGGTGGGGGGCTTGGCCAATATGCTGGCCTGTCATCTGGATATTGAAAGCCCCGCTCACCGCGCGGCGGTTCAGGGGTTCTGGGCCAGCCCGGCCATGCCGGAGCAACCGGGCCTGAAAGCGGTTGAGATGTTCCGCGCGGTGGCCCAAGGCCAGATCAAGGCATTGTGGATCATCCACACCAACCCGGCCGTGTCGATGCCTGATGCTGATGCGGTCGCGGCGGCGATCAAAGGCTGTGATTTCGTGGTGGTCAGCGATGTGACCCACACTGACACCACACGACTGGCCGATGTGATCCTGCCCGCGACCGCATGGGGCGAAAAATCCGGCACTGTTACCAATTCCGACCGCATGATCAGCCGCCAGCGTTCATTCCTGCCCGCGCCGGGGCAGGCGCGGGACGATTGGCGCATGATCGCAGATGTCGCCGCGCGCATGGGCTGGGGCGCAGCTTTCGATTGGGCCAGTGCGGCAGAAGTGTTCGCGGAATATGCCGCGCTGTCTGGCATTGCGGGCGATCTGGGCCGCGATTTCGACATCTCGGAACTGGCAAAGGCCGATTACGATGCGCTGCCCCCGACCCGCTGGCCCGTCAGCGCGCGGCAAAAGGGGGGGCGGTTCTTCGCGCAGGGTGGGTTTTTCACCCCGGACGCACGCGCGCGTATGCTGCCTATTACACCGCGTATGCCCGTGGCGCAGGCCGCGCCGCGCTACCCGTTCCGCCTGAATACGGGGCGCGTGCGCGACCACTGGCATACGATGACCCGCACGGCATTGGCACCGCGCTTGAACCAGCACATCGCCGAGCCGTTCGTTGAAATCCACCCAGATGATGCGGCGGGGCTTGGTCTTGGCCCGGCAACATTGGCCCGCGTCACCAGCCCGCAGGGCCGCGCAATCTTGCGCGTGGCGATCACCGACCGCGTGCAGCGCGGTCATGTTTTCGCGCCAATGCACTGGACCGGCGACACGGCACCGACGGGCCGCGTGGATGCGCTGGTCGCGGCCGTAACAGACCCGGTGTCCGGCCAGCCCGAAAGCAAAGCCGCCGTTGTTGCCATCACGCCGTTGAACCCCGCGTGGTATGGGTTCGCGGTTTCTGTTGATGCGCAGGCCCCCGAGGCGGCCTATTGGGCGCGCGCGCGCCATGCGGGCGGCTGGCGCAGCGAATTGGCCGGTATGGAGCCGCCTGCCAATTGGGAGGGCTATGCCCGCGGGTTGTTCAACCTGCCCGACGCCATTTGCCTGAGCGTCGAGGACCGCGTGCGCGGCACCCACCGGCTGGCGCTGATGCAAGACGGGCGCACGCTGGCGGCGCTGTTCATCGCGCCAGATCCTGTGCAGCTTGCGCGCGGGCATCTGGCCGCACAGGTGGGCCAGCCCGGCGCTGCATTGCTGGCCGGGCGTCCGGGGGGCGGCATGGTCGATCCCGGCCCTACAGTTTGCGCTTGCCTGAATGTGGGGCTGAACACCATCACGGCCGCGATTGCGGCGCAACGCCTGACCACGGTTGAGCAGATCGGTGCAGCGCTGCAAGCTGGCACATCCTGCGGGTCTTGCAAGCCTGAACTGGCCGCCCTTCTGGCCGGACGGCTGGAGGCAGCAGAATGACCCTTGCGCCATATATCCACGCTATGGGGCGCGGGCCGGGGCGCGCGCGCAATCTGACAGGGGCAGAGGCCGAGGAAGCCATGCGCCTGATCCTTTTGGGCAGGGCGGACCCCCATGCGATTGGCGCATTGTTGATGTTGATGCGCTATCGCGGCGAAACACCGCCCGAGATTGCCGGCTTTGCACAGGCCCTTCGGGCCAGCCTGCCGCCGCTGCCGCAGGTCGATCTGGACTGGCCCAGCTATGCCGCCGGGCGCACACGCGGCCTGCCGTGGTTCCTGCTTGCGGCACGGCTGTTGGCCCAAAGCGGCGCGCGGGTGTTGCTGCATGGCTGGAATTCGCACCAGTCCGAAAGGGCAGATGTGCGCAGCATGCTGGCCCATGCCGGGATCGCGCGCGCCGACAGCGCCGCACATGCCGCGCGCGTGCTGGACCGCGATGGTATAGCCTATCTGCCGCTGGAATGCTTCGCCCCCCGCGCGCTGGAGCTGTTGCGCCTGCGCGAGGTTTTCGGCCTGCGGTCTTGCATAAACACAGTTTGCCGCGTGCTGAACCCCGCGCAGGCAACGGCAGCGGTGCAAGGCGTGTTCCATCCGCCCTATCGCCCCTTGCAGCAAGCGGCGTGCAAAATCCTTGGGCAACAGAACCTGTGCATCCTGAAAGGCGGTGGTGGCGAATTCGAGCGCAACCCCGGTAAGGATGCGCAGTTATTCCAGCTAGAGAGTGGCGCGCCGTTGGAAACGCTGTTGCCGCCCTTGCTGCCAGAGGCGCGCAAACTTGCCGATGCCAGCTATCCGCCACGGGCGTTGGACGCGCTGTGGGACGGCACGCTGCATGATCAATTTGCAGAAAGCATCGTCACAGGCACGGCCACCGCCGCACTGATCGCTCTGGGCCATGCGCCCCAAGCCGCGCACGCGCTTGCAAACGATCTTTGGGCCAGACGCTTCACCCATCCCCAAGCCACCGCAAGGAGCCTGATCTCATGAAAACCTTTCCCATGTTCCTGCAAATGGCTGGACGTCATGTGGTGATCGTCGGCGGTGGCGAACAGGCTGCACAAAAGGCGCGGCTTATTCTGAAAACCGAAGCCCGGATTGTGCTTGTTGCGCCTGAACTGGATGCGGAACTCTCTGCGCTGGTCGCCCAAGGGCGCGCCACGCAAGTAAGCGATTTGTCGGTTGGCGTGTTCCGCGAGGCCGCATTGGTTTTTGTCGCCACCGGCTGTGTCGGCCTGGATTACGCCGCGCATGCGCTGGCCAAGGAAGCGGGTGCGCTGGTCAATGTCGTGGACCGCCCCGCGCTATGCGATGCGACCACGCCTTCAATCGTGGACCGCGACCCCGTCGTTGTGGCGATCTCGACTGAAGGAACCGCGCCGGTTCTGGCGCGGCAGATCAAGTCGAAGATGGAAATGCTTCTGGAACCGGCGCTGGGCGATCTGGCCGCGCTGGCCGGTCGGTTGCGGCCCGAAGTTGCCCAACGCATTCCGCAACGCGCGCGGCGGTTCTTCTGGGACTGGGTGTTCAATGGCCCGCCGCGCCAAGCCATGGCCCGCGGGGCCGAACGGGACGCGGCGACCTTGGTCAAGGATGCGCTTGCCGTTGGCTGCACGCCTGCAGTGCAAGGTGCCATTGCACTTGTGGGGGCAGGCCCGGGGGCGGCGGATTTGCTGACCCTTCGCGCATTGCGACTGCTGCAAGAGGCAGATGTGATCTACTATGATCGCCTTGTGGATCCGGGTGTTTTGGAGTTGGCCCGTCGTGATGCCGAGCGCGTCTTCGTTGGCAAGGAAGTGGGGGCATGCGCCTGGCCGCAAGATCGGATCAACGCAGTGATCGTGGCAGCCGCGCGGCAAGGAAAGAAAGTGGTCCGCCTGAAGTCTGGTGATCCGGGTATTTTTGGCCGTCTGACCGAAGAGCTGAGGGCGGCGCAGGATGCCGACATTCCGATCCAGATCGTACCGGGCGTGACCGCTGCAAGTTGTGCTGCCGCCAGCCTTGGTCGCGGGCTGACCGAGCGGGGGATGACAGACCGCCTTATGTTGGCGACGGCGGCATGCAAGCCGGGTGATCCAGAGCCTGATTGGGCGCAGATGCTTCAGCCCGGCACATCCCTTGCCATTTACATGGGCGTGCGGCAGGCCCATTCGATTACGCAGTCGCTTCGGGCAGCCCGCGTTCCAATGTCACTGGAGGTCGAGATTGTGAGCCAAGCCTCGACGCCGCGTGAAAAAATCACCCGTTGCCAGTTAGAATCGTTGGCGGAAACCATCCACGATGAGAAGGTCGAAAACCCGGCCGTAATTCTGGTTAAGTGGCCAAAAGAGGCGCCAGACCGGAAACATCAGGAAATCCCGCCTGACCGCATCATGCGCATGGAACAGGCGCTATGCTTCGCCAAATGATATGCAAAGCCGAGGTCATTCAGCGATGCCAAATGGTCTTCTGCGCCGAACGGCGAGGTGCTGCCCCGGTTTGTTGAAGTTCTCGTCTCAGCTTTGTCAGTCTCAACACATCTGTGTGGTGGCCCAGCATTCTAGCAGTCATATCAAGGTCACCGTTGGAAAAGCGCATATTAAAGAGTGTCGCGTTTATTCGCATTCACGCGACCCACTCTAACCTTATGCTTTCGCGTGTCTTTTTTCGAAAAACCGGTTCCCACTTTTGCGCGACATGCTCTGAAAAGGGCAGCCTAAGCTGCCCCGCTAATCCTTGGCTGTGTTATCGTTGCAGCGCCAATATGGCTTCGACCTCTGCGTTTCCATTCTCAGATATGAACGCATCCCAGACTGAAGTGATCGCGGCCTGAAAGGCTGCTGCATCGACGTCATCGTTAACGGACATGCCGCGGCTCTCCAATTCGGCAATCATGTTTGCTTCATTGTCCGCAGCAAGTTGTCGCTGCATCGCAACGGCTTCTGCCGCAACTTCGCTGATGATCACTTGCTCGCTCTCATCAAGACCGTTGAAGCGGTTTTGATTCATCATCAGGCCCAATGCAGAATAAGCGTGATTTGTCATTGTCAGATATTGCTGCACTTCGTCATACTTGAACGACAGAACGATCCCGACAGGGTGATCCTGCGCATCCACGACACCTGTTTCCAATGCTGTATAGAGTTCTGCGATCGGCAACTGGATAGGATTTGCGCCAAGGGTTGCAAACATGTCATTGAGAGCGCGCGAGTTGTTGGTGCGCATATTGATCCCAGCCAGATCATCCGGTACCCGGATTGGGCCGCGGCTGTTTGTCATGTTGCGATATCCATTCTCCGGAAAGCCCAAAACATGAAGTCCGGAAGAAGAAAACTTTGCAGCGATGCCCTGACCGATCTCACCGTCCAGCGCCTGATATGCGAGATCGCGTGTGGGGAACATAAAGGGCAGCTCGAATACCCCGGCAACCGGCACAAGACCCGTATAATTATTCAATCCGACAAGCACGATATCGATGATGCCAGAGCGCGCGCCATCGATCATGGCACTGTCATTCCCCAATTGGCCTTGCGGAAAGATCTGCACATTGATCGCGCCACCGCTACGCTCTTCGATTTGCTCTTTGAAGAATAGTGCCATTGTGTGCTGTACGTCCGCTTCAGCGACCGGATGAGCGAAGCGCAACGTTGTCTGTGCATTCGCTGTTAACGCTGCGATGGACATTGCCGAGGCCAGCCCAAGTGATTTCAAAAGGTTCATAGTCGTTTCCTCCCTTAGGTGTTATCCGCCAAGAATTCTGGCGGGGATCGTGATGATTTTTGGAAAGGCGATGAACAGTCCCATTAGCCCCACATAGGCAAGGATGAATGGCGCAACGCCTGTGATCGCAGTGCTGAGTTTGACCCGGCTGACACCGCAAACGACATTCAGCACATTGCCCACAGGCGGGGTCAGCAAACCGATCGAACAGTTCAGAATAAACATTAGCCCGAAATAAACAGGGTCTATCCCGGCCATCGTGACAACAGGCATAAGAAGTGGCACCAGGATCAGCACGGTCGGTGCAAGATCCATGACCATGCCGACCATCAGGACCAGAATCATGATTGTCAGCATCAGCATGCGCGGGCTTTCGACCAACGGACCAAGCAACACGGCCAGTTGCTGCGGCAGTTGGGCTATGGTTATCATCCATGCCGCAACCATAGCCGCACCGACCAAAAACATGACCATTGCCGTCGCGCGTGCGGACACAACCAGCGCCAGATACAACTGACGGAAGTCCATTTCGCGGTAGATAAGCATTGACACAAGGATCGCGTAGACAGCAGCAACCACTGCCGCTTCTGTAGGGGTAAAGGCACCGGTGCGAATGCCCCCAATGATAATAACAGGCAGCATCAGTGCCCAGACCCCTTCCTTAAGGGCCTTGCGGCGCTCCGGCCGGGTTGCTTTGGGCAATGTCGCAATATCTTCGCCTCGAATGACAATGGACCAGACAAGCATCAGGGTCAGGCCCATGACAAGTCCGGGAAATATCCCCGCCATGAACAGTTTTGCGATAGAGATATTGCCCGCCACCCCAACAAGAATAAGCGGCAATGATGGTGGAATGATCGGTGCAATAATCCCGCCAGATGCCAGCAGCCCAAGGCTGCGTCCTTCCGGATAGCCCGCATTGCGCATCATCGGATACAGGATGGACACAAGTGCGGCAGCGTCTGCGACGGCAGAACCGGAAAGTCCGGCCAACAAGATCGCCGTCAGAATCGCGACATATCCCAACCCGCCGCGCCGATGCCCCACAAGGGTCATTGCCATTCGAACAATACGATTGGACAATCCCCCCCGTGACATCACCTCGCCTGCAACAAGAAAGAACGGAATGGCCAGAAGCGGGAAACTGTCGACGCCGTTTATCAGTGCCTGCGCGAGTATGTCCGAGCTGAAAAGATTCATCTGCACCATCAGCGCGACGGCGGCCAGCAGCAATGCAAATGCGATAGGTAGCCCCGCAAGAATACCGATAAACAGCACCGCAAGGAACAAAAGAAGGATCATGTGTCGCCCTCTTCCATATCAAGGAAACGACTGACACCCATCGGATCAATCAGACGAATGACGGCAATAAAGCCCATCAGCACGGCTGAAACCGCGCCCGCCAGATAAAACAGTGCCGATGGCAGCCCTGTCAGTTGCGAGATGTTATTCCAGTTCGCACCGACCTGTTTCAATGTCCCCTGAAACAGCATGGCCACAGCGCCCAGCACAACCAGCCATGTCAGGCGCCGCAACACCTTAATGGCGCGCGGCGCAAATGTTTCTGCAAATTCACTGAGCGCAAGATGTTCGCCACGACGCAAGGTGACCGCTGCGCCAATCATGACGACCCAGACAAACAACAGGCGCGCCAATTCCACAGATTGTCGCATGCCCGAAGAAAATCCATAGCGCAGGACTACATTCGTGAAAACCATTGCGATCATCGCGGCCAGTAGCAGCGCCAGAAATACATCAATGCTCTTCCAGAAAAGCCGGATAAACCGCCACATTCCTGCTCTCCTCCCCAGAAGTCTGTTGCATTGCAACAGTGCCACAACAACGATATGATAACGATAACATAGCTGCAAGCAAAATTTCCTGCCTTGCGAATTTTCACCCCTGACCCGTCACACTGTGTCAGGGGGGGCAAGCAGATCGTCGCAAACCCGTTTACAGGCAGTGGCATGTTCCAGACACAATCGCGGCCCATCAAGCCCGTGCCTTTGCTGGCTGTTTACATGCAGATCAACGCCTGTATGACGCGCAATCGCCGGAAGATGGGGCGGTGCAATGCTGGTCCTATCAATTGCGGGATCTATATATCAGATGGCCTGAGGCGCGCATGCGCTATCATCGTGATCCGCCGTCCAGCCTCGTAAGCCATTGTCATCCGCTCGCGGAACGGCGCGGGGGGGGGGGGCGGAATATCCCGGCAGGGTTTGTCTAGCCGTGCAGGACTTCAACCAGCGACAGATCTGCCAGGTTGTGGTCCAACGCGGCTTGGGGCTGATGGCCGGATTTCCCAAACGGATGGACCAAAAGTTCTGTCTGTCGTGCACCTGCATCGCGGATTTCGGGCCTTGATGCGGTCCATCAGAAAGACGTGGATTTTGTTATATGCGGCAAGGTCGGTGCCGGTGTGGGCAATCCCGATCACCGGACGTCTACCGTGAACTGCACCGCGTGTATATGCCTGAGGGCAATACCGTTCCAGATAGAGCAGCGCTGCCATTCAAAGGTTATCGGGCTTGTTCATCATTTGGAGTGCCGCTGACTGCCCGCGCCACTACTTAGAGTATGTCGCGCAACATTGGGAACCGGTTTTGCGCCAAAAGACATGCGACATCATAAGGTTATAGTGTGTCGCGTGCATGCGGATCAACGCGACACACTCTAAAACCTAGCGCGACCATACGGCCAATCCGGCCCAATACACGAATCTGCCTTTTGTGACATGACGCGGATCACCCCTCCGAGAACACGATCTGTGCCTTCATCGCCTGGCTGCGATCCGAGGCAAGTTGGAACGCGACTTCCGCATCTGCCATTGGAACAGTCTGCGTGATAAGCGGCTTTACATCAATTAGCCCCTTCTGCATCAACCCAACGCCTGTTGCAAATTCTGCGTGAAATCGGAATGAACCGCGAAGATCAAGTTCCTTAGCGGTGATGGCCATCATCGGCAGATTCATATCGCCGCCCAGCCCCAGCTGCAGGATTACACCGCGCGGACGCAGCGCCCGGATCGCGCCAGCCAAAGCTTGCGCCGCCCCCGTGCATTCATAAAGCACATCGAAATAGCCCTTATCAGACGTATAGTCGTTCAGGGCATCAGGGGTATTGGCTATGTTCAATGCAACATCTGCCCCGCAGGCACGCGCCAAGTCCAAGGTGAAATCAGACAGGTCCGTTGCCACAATTTCAGCGGCACCTGAACGCCGCGCACATAGGATTGAGAGCACACCAATCGGGCCACAGCCTGTGACCAGCACGCGTTTTCCCATCATCTGGCCTGCGCGCGCCGTGGCATGAAGCGTCACGGCCAAGGGTTCGGCCATGGCCGCTTCACCTGCAGTCAATCCCGTTGCATCGACACATTGCGAGGCATCGGCAATCAGTTCCTCACGAAATGCGCCCTGAATATGGGGAAATGGCATGGCAGAGCCATAAAACTGCATATTCAGGCATTGATTGGGCAGCCCTTCGAAACAATAGGCGCATGCGCCGCAGGGGCGGCTGGGTGAAACCGACACAAGCTGGCCGACCGAAAATCCTGTCACGCCTGCGCCCAACTCCGCTACATAGGCCGACACCTCATGCCCAAGCACCATAGGTTCGCGCAGGCGCACAGCACCAAAACCGCCGTGGTTATAGTAATGCAGGTCCGACCCGCACACCCCACCTGAAGCTAGTCGCAGGCGCAATTGGCCGTTACCAAGCGGGGCTGTGGGAAAGGCTTCTATCCTTAGATCCCTTGCATCATGAATGACGATCGCTTTCATGTGTTAACCTGCGTCAGCAGCGGGCGGCCAGCGAAATGTGCCGCAAGATTATCGCGCAGCAATTGCCCCATTGCACGGCGCGTCTCGAACGTGCCGCTGGCATGGTGGGGCTGCAGCAGCACGTTGCTCAGCCGGGTAAAGCGAGGGTCGAGTGCTGGCTCGCCCTCGAGAACATCCAGCGCAGCGCCGCGCAAGCGGCCCTGTTCAAGCGCATCCAGAAGGGCGCGTTCATCTATATTCTGTGCGCGCGAGATATTGATCAGCAGCCCCTCTGCCCCCAACGCCTGCAGCACATCCGCATCCACAATATGATGGGTCTGTGGCGTGGCCGCCAGCGTTACAAACAAAACGTCAGATTGCGCTGCCAGCTGTTTTGCATCTGGAATATACTGCCATGAACCCGCTTCGGCGCGCGGGGTGCGAGTGGTATAGGAAATCTGCATGCCAAAGCCTTCAAGGCGCTGCGCAACTGCCATACCGATGCGCCCCAGCCCAAGGACACCCGCGCGCTTGGCGCATGCGCGATGCTGCAACGGAAAGCCGCCTTTGCGCGCCCAATCGCCCGACCGCGCCCACGCTTCCGCTGCGACAATGCCCCGCGACAGTGCAAGCCACATCCCAAGGGCAAGATCAGCGCAATCATCGGTCAGCACATCTGGGGTGTTTGTCACGGCGATACCGCGCGCCTCACAGGCCGCCAGATCGACCGCATCATAGCCTACACCGTAGACAGAAATCACTTTCAGCGCGGGACAGGCCGCAATTACATCGTCGCTTGCACCCAGATCTCCTCGGGTGGCAATGGCTTGTATTCCGGGCCCAACCTGCGCCAGAAAACTGGCCTTGTCAGTGGCGTCAAAATAACGATGTACTTCATAGGTGTCATTCAACGGTGTTTCATCCCATTCGGGAAGTGCGCCCATTTGCAGAATTTGTGGCTTCGTCATGAGACTATCCATTTCACTGAGAAAGTTTGGTGTTGACCTTGTATGATAACGATAACATAAACAAGGAGAAACTGGCTTGTCCAGCAGAAACACAGCGGAGGAACAGATGAGTCTTGAACTCTTTAACCTGACTGGCAAACGCGCTCTGATCACCGGATCCTCTCAAGGCATTGGCTTTGCCTTGGCGAGTGGATTGGCGGCGGCCGGTGCGAATGTTGTGCTGAATGGGCGCGATGAAAGCAAGTTGTCCGCAGCCGCAGCGAAATTGCACAATGCTCAAACGCTGGCCTTTGACGTAACCGATCACGACGCCGCGCGCACGGCCATCGACGGATTTGAAGCGCAGCAAGGGGCCATCGACATTCTGGTCAATAATGCGGGCATGCAGCATCGCGCGCCCTTGCAGGACTTCCCCGCCGCAATGTTCGAGAAATTGTTGCAGACAAACATCGCCAGTGTGTTCCATGTCGGACAAGCCGTCGCGCGCCACATGATCGCGCGCGGCGCAGGGCGCATCATCAACATTGCCAGCGTTCAATCCCTGCTGGCCCGCCCCGGAATCGCGCCCTACACGGCCACCAAGGGCGCAGTGACCAACCTGACCAAAGGCATGGCGACCGATTGGGCACCACATGGGTTGAATTGCAACGCCATTGCGCCGGGTTATTTCGACACCCCCTTGAATGCTGCCCTTGTTGCAGACCCGGAGTTTTCTGCTTGGCTGGAAAAGCGCACCCCCGCAGGGCGCTGGGGCAATGTTGAGGAACTGCAGGGCGCATGCATTTTTCTTGCCTCGGATGCGGCAAGCTTCGTGAACGGCCATACGCTTTATGTGGATGGCGGTATAACATCGGCATTGTAGCCGCAACACAATCAGGAGAGGTTGATGTCTGAGAAACTTGCACTGATCGGGGCAGGCGCGATGGGCGGAGCAATTGGCGCGCGTCTGGTGGAAACAGGCACATCCTTGGCCGTGTTCGATCTTGACCCGCAAAAGCTGGATGCACTGGTTCAGAAAGGCGCTGTGGCGGCGCAAAGTGCGGCCGAAGCCGCAAAGGGTGCTGCGGCGGTTATCCTGAGTTTGAACAGCCCCGGAATTGTAGAGGCAGCAGTGTTCGGATCGGGCGGTGTGGCCGAAGGCGCGGGTCCGGGCACACTTGTCATCGATATGTCCTCAATAGATCCGACGGCGACAAAAGCGCTTGCCGAGCGCGCGGCACAGCGTGGTCTTGCATGGGTTGACAGCCCGCTTTCCGGTGGCATTCCCAAAGTTGCCACTGGCGCGCTGACATTGATGCAGGGCGGGGCAGAAGCGGATGTCGCCAAGGCGCAACGCCTGCTTGCTAATATTGCAGCAAACCAGACCCATATGGGGCCTGCAGGGACAGGTCAGACCACCAAATTGATTAACCAGGTATTGTGCGGCCTGGGCTTTATTGCTGTGGCCGAAGCGACAGCCTTGGCCGAGGCCGCAGGCGTCGATGCTACCCGCATCCCAGACGCGTTGCGCGGCGGGCGGGCGGATTCAGCAATATTGCAAGAGTATATGCCACGCTTTGTCGCACGCGATTACCAGCGCACCGGTCGTATTGATAACATGGTCAAGGATCTGAATGGTGCGCAGGATCTTGCAAGGCTGGGCAATACATCCATGCCCCTTACGGCCCTATGTGCTGAAATTCACCGTATGCTGACAGCTGCGGGACTGGGTGGGGAAGATCAGGCTGCGGTGATGGAATACTTCTCTGGTGCGGGGCGATATCTACCAGACATGTCATAAACCGGCGCAGGCGCAACAGACTGGATTCTGCACGGCTCTCAGGGTATTGCATAGCCATGAACACCGCACGCAAGCCTCCGACAATGACCGATGTAGCCCGGCTTGCGGGCGTGTCGCCCATGACAGTCAGTCGGGCATTGAAATCGGACCGTCTGGTTAACCATCAGACACGCGCACGCATATTGTCTGCGGCCGAGGAATTGGGCTATCTGCTCGACAGTACTGCCTCAAGCTTGCGATCGCAGAAAACCGACTTTGTCGCGGTCACCATTCCATCGATCAACAATGCCAATTTTGCCGATACGGTCGGGGCTTTGAACGAGGGGCTGAAGGCGCGTGGGTTGCAAATTCTGCTTGGATACACGAATTACGACATTCAAGAAGAAGAACGCTTGATCGAACAATTGCTGCGCCGCAAGCCACAAGCAATAGTTGTCACTGGTGGGAAACACACACCTCGCACACGGCGAATGCTGGAGAACGCCCTTGTTCCGGTAATCGAAACATGGGATCTGCCCGATGCGCCAATTAACCATGTTATCGGGTTTTCCAACGCTCAGGCAGTGCAGGTCATGGTCGATCATTTTGTGGCCAAGGGGCTGACACGGATAGCGTTTATCGGCGGCGATGCGGATCGTGATACGCGCGGGCTTGACCGGCGTCGCGGATTTGTTGCGGCGATGCAGCGGCATGGACTGAATGCAAACCGACTTGTTGCGGCTGGACCCCCACCAATTTCAATGCGGGAAGGGGCGGATGCAATGAGTCACCTGCTTGACACCGATCCGGACACAGAAGCTGTCATTTGCGTGTCTGACTTGTCCGCTTTCGGCGCACTCAGCGCATGTCAGCGACGTGGCGTGCGTGTGCCTGAACAGATTTCGATCGCGGGTTTCGGCAATTATGAGCTTGGCTCGATTTGTGTCCCATCAATCACCACCATCGACCCTTCGCCGCGCAAAATTGGTCAACAGGCCGCAGAATTGCTTTGCGAAATTCTGGATCAAGGCGCATTGATTCCAGTGCGCCGCGAAATCCTGCCACAGCTTTTGATCAGAGAATCGACGCTGTAGGCCTGGACAAATGCCAAGATCAAAGCCGCTCATAAATGATATGATAATGGCTGCCCGTATACATATGCTGCACTGACGCAAGTGCCTTCATAGCCATGATGCGCCGGTCAGAGGCAAGTGCTTCCGAAATTGACTCGCGCGTGGGGTAGTCTATTTCCTGCACCAGAAACACATCTGCGCCGGGCGCTTCAATACTCCAAGGACGATAGACCCGAACATTTTGTGCGTGCAGCATTTGTTGCCATGCAGGTATCAGACGCGCGCGCACCGCGTCAAAAAAAGCTTCCTCCATGCCTGTATGTATGCGACCGCAAAAAATTGCACTGCGTGTGAACACAAAACCCCCGAAGCTTGAACTTGATCATATGATATCGTTATCATATAGGTTATCAATGCTAAAATTCCGACGATAAGCGCTTGGCAAGAAGTTGACCCAATCAAGAAGGACTCGCCCGTGTATATTCGCTGTGCCTTTTTTCAGGGTCATGTCAAACCCGGACAGCAAGAAGCCTTTGATGCCCATATCAGGGACGAGTTGCATGCATTGTGGACACGCTTTCCTCATGTCGAGGAAGTGCGTCTGCTGCGCGAAGTGGAGAGTGACCGGCCAGATGTGCATTTTGAACTGATCATCGCTTTGAAATTCCCGTCGCGCGAGGCGATTGCCGAAGCATTGGCGTCAGACACAAGACATGCCAGCAAGGCCGCTTCAATGCCGCTGTTTGAGATGTTTGACGGTGATGTATTCCACACAGTGTTTTCAGGTGATCAGCTTCCTATTCCCGCGGGGGAACTGATAATGCGCCCGACCTGAACAGGAAAATATACCATGACGACGGCGAAAGTTGTGCTTTTCCCTGGGACCAGTCAAGGAATTGGTCGGGCTGCCGCGAGTGCATTCTTATAGGCTGGTCGCAAAGTCATTCCTGTCGTCCACACGCGGCCCGAAGTAGGCGTTTGAGCCTGCAGGTAAAAAGCGGGCCAGGCCGGGCTGTCGATGGCGATATGTATATTCAGGGTAATCGTCGCCGGATTCGTCTACCGAACGGCTGGTCGTGGTGAGGTCTGCGATCTGGGTTGCCGGATCCTGGCGTTACGCAGCAGTTTTCCACTTCAACGGGGTAAGGTAAAGGACGCTGTCGCCGACACTGACCATCACTTCGCCGTCCTGAATGTTGACATTGAGTTTCATCCCCCGGCTTGCCAGCTGAGCGAGCGCGCCAGTGTCGCTGGCGGAAAAATTGATGACTTGAAGGTTGTCAAAACGGGTTGCGGTATTCTTGATCTTGTCCCACCAAATCTCGGCCGTCCTGCCGCCATAAGGATAGACAATCACCTTTACCGCTTTGCTGCAGGATTGACGCATCACCTTCTCGCTCGGAAGGCCCAGAGCCACCCACACATCAAGTTCGCCGCTCAGGCTTTTTTGCCAGATGTCCGGCTCATCATCTGTTGAAAGACCCTTGGTCATTTCCAAGTTTTCATGCGCATTCAGCGCAAAAGCAACAAGGCGCACCATCAGGCGTTCATCTGTTTCCGAGGGATGTTTGGCAACGGTCAGTTTATGCGTCTCATAGTAGTGACGATCCATGTCGGAGACGGAAAGTTCAACTTTATAAATGGTAGCATTTTGCGCCATGACTGGTCCCAGTTTTTCGGACATTGCGCTACCTACTGCGTCTGGCGACGTTGTGAAAGCAGATAACGGTTTCACGACGGTGAAAGGGCGAACAGGGAAGAATGACTGACCGCTTCCGCTGCATGGCGCGGCTGCCCTGTTGCGAGGCTGCTTGACGCCCGGTGCGCTGGTGGGCTTGGCGTTGACGAGCCTGGTCCAGAGCTGCCTTTCGATCCGCGTCTGGTGCCGTGGCGCAGAGGGAAAAGGCGAAGAGATATCATCGCAAAATCATCATGAGAGGGCCCGATGAGTGGCGCCCCACCAAGCAGGCACATGGATCGGTCCGCTCATCAGGCGCTGAGATGGGCTGCCAGGAATGCTTTCAGACAGGCAATACCACGAACGGGGTATTCCTAAACAGCGCCCTCTTGGGCACTTACAAAAGGATCAGGCAATCAGGCTGCCACTAGGATTACACTGTGAAAATGCACCGTCTTTGTTTGTCGCCCGGTGTGTTCGCCACCATTGATGCATCGTGTCCAAAGGTGACGAACCATAACGATGGGGCACATGTGGGTTTATTGTCCGGCGCGCGTGGCGTAATCTTCGTGGACCGCGAGGCTGCGGGCACCCTTCAGGGCATTCTGACCCCGCTGGTTTCACAAGGTGCCGCGTATGTGTTTGTTGAAAGACGGACACCGGCACCTAAGCTGGACGATATACTGTCGTGCCTGTGCGATGAATGGGGCCAGATCGATTTCCTGGTCCACTGCGCCATGCCCCTACATACCCGACCAAAGGATGATCCATACTTCAAGACGGACCTCGCTGTATTTCAGAGCGCAATAGCGTGTTACGTTCACGGCTTTGTCGCCATTGCCCGGCGCGCGGCCTGTGTAATGGCGCCCGGTGGCAGTCTGCTTAGCCTGAATGGACCAATCATTGGAATGACCTGCCCGGGCAATGGCTTGTTCGAGGTGATCCTCGCCGCACAGGCTGCATCGGTCCGCTGTCTGGCCGAGGATCTTGGCCCCAAGGGGATTCGGGTCAATGCCATCACCGCAGGTCGGATCTGTCCTGGGCCGTTGAAAACTATCGCTTCGCGGCACTCGCTGCCATTCTCCGGGAGGCACCGGGCACCGCTGCGCCGCGACGTCACACCCGAAGAAATTGGCAAGTCGGCCGCATATCTGCTGTCCGGACTTTCATCGGGCACTACGGGCGAAACGCTGCATGTCGACGCCGGTCATCACGTCATCGGCCTGCGGGGCGTGGAACCCCCGTAACTTGTGAAGATGACCACGCCCGGTGCGCTGCAACTGGGACTCCAGATGCTGAATGCGGCCCATTTCAATTTTCGCCCAGCCAACGAACAGGACAAACCCCATGAACATTGCAAACTCTATCCTGCCTCAGATGTCGGGGCTGGTCGAGGGAATGAGTCCCGAACAGGGCCTGCGCATACTTGGTCTGATGACCTGCCATCGGGTGAGTCGGGGGGAAACACTGACAAGGGCGGGCGAGGCAACCGACCGGTTGGACGTGATCCTGCATGGGCGGTTCGCCTCCGTCCTTGTCGAGGCCGGCGGCGCGTCCGGGGCTTTGCGAATGATTGATGCCGAGGGGCTAATCGGTGTTACCGCCTTTCTGTCAGGTCGTCCTGCCCGCCATACCGTCACAGCCCTGCGCGACAGCGCCGTGCTGCGGCTGGAACGCTCTGCACTGGACCAACTTGCCGAAGAGTGCCCAAAGACGTTTGCGGCGCTGCTTCAGCGGCTCATGCGCGAAGCGCATGATGCCGTCAAACCGGCGCGCGCAACCCCGGCAGCGGGTAACCGGCGGATCATTACCTTCGTTCAGGCCGCCGGCGAGGCGGTGCCGCCCGGATTCTGGTCTGCCATGCGCCAGTCGCTGGAACAAGCCGGGGCACGGGTGCTGGACGCCGCCGACCTGCGCCGACAATTCGGCGCCAGGCCCCTTGACGCGGTGCAGGTGGCGGAAACGCTGAACCGGCAGGCCAACGCATCCGGGCCGCTGGTCTGTCTGACCGACCCTGATCTGACCCTTTGGACCGAGCAGGCCATTCGACAGGCCGATGAGGTTGTGCTTGTCACCCGCGGCCCCGCCCCCTTGTCCGGGCACTCCGATGTCGAGCGCTGCGTGAGCGACCTGCACATTGCGGCGCAGCGGCGCCTGGTCCGCGTTCATGACCGCCGTGTGTGTGCAACCACGGGCACCGCCGCTTGGTTGGCGCGGATCGACTGTTTCATGAACCACCATGTTTCACTGCAGGATCAAGCCGACATGCAAAGCCTTTCCAGGTTTTTGACAAATCGCGCCATCGGCTTTGTCGCAAGCGGCGGCGGGGCGCTTGGGGCGGCGCATGTCGGCGTCTTTCGCGCCTTTGCCGAGGCCGATGTGACGTTCGACATTTTTGGCGGCACCAGTGTCGGCGCCGCTATGCTGGCCGGGTTCTGCCGCCTGGAGGACGCTGAACGTCTGGACCTGGGCGCACACCGGATTTTCGTGCAAGGCAAAAGCTTCAAGCGCTTCAACGTGCCGAAATACGGTTTGCTGGATCACCAGAATTTCGACCGCGCCCTGCAACGCGAATATGGCGAAGATACACTGATCGAGGATTGCTGGCGTCCTTTTTTTGCCGTGGCCAGCAATCTGTCGACCAAGTCCCCCGAAATCATCCGCCGTGGCGTGATGTGGAAGGCAGTGCGCGCCTCCAGTGCCATTCCCGGTATGCTGCCCCCGTTCTACACCAGCGACGGGATGATGCTGGTCGATGGGGGAATCATGCAGAATGTCCCGATTGACGCGATGCGCGGGCTGAAAAACGGGCCGAATGTTCTTGTGCATTTCAACACCGCTGCGGCGCGTCGGTTCCCGGTCGACTACGATGCGCTTCCCGGTCGCGGGCGGCTGCTGGCCGGTCTGCTGAACCCTTGGGCACAGCTGCCTCGTGCCCCCTCGGCCACGGCCGTGTTGTGGCGCAGCCTGCTTGTGCATCAGAAGGCGGATCTTGAGCTTGCGACAGAGGACCTGGAACTTTGTCCGCCGCGGACACCCGGCGCGGGGGTGTTCGATTTCTCGAAGCATCGCCAAGTCTATCTGGCCAGCTATGCCTGGGCCAAGGCCGAGATTGCGGCACGGAACGAGGCCGGGGACACCCCGCTTTCGGCCATCCTTGCGGCAACGCATATCGGGCTATAATGTGCAGCCTTGGGCGTGAAAAGACTTAAGGGCGATCCGGACTGCGTGCTGCGGGTATCGGTGGGCTTTGCGGTCTGACGCGTGCCGGCAGGATCTGGCGTGCAGACCGCTTCAAGGAAAGCCAAGGTATGGAGCAAGAGCAAGTAACAATGGCAGCGCAGCAGGTCAGGATCGTCGTGACAGAAGATGACGACCCGGTACGTCGGCGCTTCGTATCATTGTTGTCCGATTGGGACGGCTGCACCCTGGTGGCGAATTGCGCGACACTGGCAGCGACAGAGCAGGTAATCCGCACGCATCAGTTTGACCTGCTGATCACTGATTGCAATTTGCCAGACGGCTCCGGCATAGACGCTATCGCCCTGCTTCGTCGCCTGCAGCCACAGGCCGAGGCGATGGTCATCTCGGTTCTGGCCGATGAGTTGACAGTGCTGGATGCCGTCAAGGCCGGCGCAACCGGATACCTGCTCAAGGATGCTGGATCGATTGACCTGATCGAGGCCATCAGGGAACTTCTTGTCGGGCATTCGCCGATCTCGCCCCGGATCGCCCGGCTATTGATGCGCAAGCTTGGCGGGCCATCCCAACAACAGCACACCCCACAGATGGATGGCAGTCTGTTGACTGCGCGGGAAATGGATATCCTGTGGGGCATCGCAAAGGGTTTCACCAATGCCGAGATCGCCGAAAGGCTGGGTATCTCGCGCCAGACCGTGCCGGTGCATATCCGCAACATCTATCGCAAGCTGGAGACGACGACGCGCACTGAAACTGTGTTCGAGGCCAGTCGTTTGGGACTGATCCAGCTGTGAGCGGTCATGTTAACGCCCGTTCAGACGCTGAACTGCTTCCGCCGGGCGTGCTTGCGCAGACAGCAGCGCCGGGTCCGCGACCGCGCCAATGGCTGCCCGGTCTTATTGTTTTTCTGCTTTTCGGAGTGGTGATTTCGGCGGTATCTTTTGCACGCCTGCCGCTTCCGCCGGACGCCCTGAAGCTGGACGTGGCACGGGTCAGCCTTGATGTCGGTGCGTTTGAGCAAGTCGAGCTGCCGCATCGCTGGCAGAACGCCGGAGAGTGGGGCACGACCTTGGCCAGCTACAGCGTGACCCTGCCACGAATACCGGGCGAGGGGGCGGTTTTGCTGATCCCGGGCGCGCGCCATGATCTGACTGTCACCTTGGACGGGCGCGAGTTGCTGCCCGGGCATACGGGACTCGGGGCCGTTGCCGCCCTGGGCGCGACCTATGCCTTTCGCCTGCCACCGGTCGAAAGCGCGCAGTCCGAAATCGTGCTGCGGCTGCAACGGACTTCTGGCTATGCGCCGGGCTACCTGTCCGAACTTTATCTAGCGACAGAGCAGGAGTTTGAACCGCTGCGCCAGATTTGGAGGTTGGCGCAGTCGGATCTTCATCTGGCGATCCAGGTGCTGCATGGCACAGTGCTGATTAGCGTCGTGATGATGTGGCTATGGCGCAGGAACGACCCGGTCTTTGGATGGATGGCACTTCTGGCCGGAACCTCGTTCCTGTCCGATCAACTTCTGATGGCGTTTGCTGTGCTGGAGGTGCGTCTGTTTGCGCTCTCGGGCTTCGGCATCATCTCTTTCGCCCTTGCGCTGGCCCTGATCAACGCACCCCGCCCGCGCGCGCTGAAGGTGGCAATCATGCTGGTGCCAACGCTGTTGGTGGTGATAGCGCAAATCGACCTTCTGCCCGCGGTTCCGGCCTTTGCGTTCAGCGGGCTGCTGGCAGTGAGCCTGTGTCTGGCGGGGGCGGTGCTTCTGCTTCGATATGCATGGCACCACCGCGAATGGGATCGCGCCGCGATGGCGGGCTTCTACCTGTCCACCGTCTGGTTTGGACTGCATGATTTCGGTATCGCATTGGGGTGGATCGACGGCGCGCGGTTTTTGAGTCAGGACATGCGTGTTCTTGGCTTATTAGTTGCTCTGTTTCTGCTGCTGCGCTGGCTGGCCCACAGTCTTGACGCGGTCGATCAGGCCAATGTCACACTTGTGCAAAAACTGGCCGAACAGAGGCGCGAACTGCATGAGCTGCACCTCAACGAGCGGCGCCGGGTCCATGAAGCGGCCCTTGCCGATGAGCGTCAGCGCCTGATACGCGATCTGCATGACGGCCTGAGCGGGCATCTCGTTTCGATCATCGCCCAAAGCGAAGTCGGCACTTGTGATGCGCGCCAGATCGAGGACACGGCGCGTCACGCGCTCGAGGACTTGCGGCTGGTGATTAACGCATTGGATCTGGAAGATGATGACCTGCGCCTGGCGCTGTCTGGATTGCGCGAAAGGGTTGAACCGCAGATGAGCCGATTGGGCATCAAACTTGATTGGTCAATGGTGGATCTGCCTGAAGTGCGCGGCATAAAGCCCGGCAATTCACTGGCGATCCTTCGCATTCTGCAAGAGGCGCTTACAAATGCCGTCAAGCACGGCCTGGGTGGTCCTATCCGTGTCGCGGCCCATCCTTTCGGGGATGATCGGGTGTGCCTGTCTGTTTCGAACCCAAGCGCCCCGGCGCGTGAACAAGGGTGCGGCCATGGCATGCGCAATATGCAATCCCGCGCATCAGAATTGGGTGGTGAGGTCCGGTTTTCCAACACTTCTGGGCGCGCGACGCTGCAATTGATCGTTCCGAAGGTCCTGCACCCAAGATGATGAGGGTTTGAACCTGCGCTCAAAAGGCGACTGGTCCAGCAGATCCAGCCCAAACGATTGAGGTGAGGGGAAATTGACGCAGCAGCCTGCTATCGGCAAGGGTTGGCATTGAAGCACCGCTTGCCAGCGGAGCAGGGCGTTCGAGGCGCGCAGGTCATCTTGGTCACGCTCGCGCGTTTTGCGAAATGCACCAACTTGATGCATCGCAAGGACGGGTTCTCGCTCAGCTGTTATCTTGATCTCCAAGGCATTTCACGCTTGTCCGCTTTCTACTTGCGAAACGGGCGGGCCTTTGCACCGAGGAGGCATCATGAACACACCAAAGATGCCGCCGCCACCTGGACAGCCCGACGAACCGGGACTGGCGCGGATGCTCTGGCTGGTTGTTTTCGGGTTCGTCGCGTTGACAGTCTTGCTGACGCAGCAACCGGGCGCACCCGGTGCCACGGTGACTGTGTCCTACAGTGAGGTGAAAACCCTGATCCGCAATGGTGACGTGCGCGAGGTGACACTTCAGGAAACGGCCATCGTCGCCCTGCTGCATGACCAAAGGGCCGACGGTGTTCAGCGCGTGCGCGCCATCACGCCAGCGCAGCCCGACCCCACGCTTTTGCCGCTGCTGGAGGAGATGGGCGTCACCGTGACGGCTGAAGCCCCGCGCGCGCCCTCGACACTGATCTGGTTCTTGCCGTGGATCCTGATCATCGCCGTCTACTTCTTGCTGCGCCGTCGGCTGACGGGCGGCATGGGCGGTGGTGTGGGCGGCATGGGCGATTTCCTCAGCGGTCGATCCTCGAAACCCGCCAAACTGACCAGCAAGGTCACATTTGCCGATGTCGCAGGTCAGGACGAAGCCAAGCGCGAAGTGTCCGAATTGGTCGAATTCCTGCGCGATCCCGACCGTTTCCAGCGTGTGGGTGCCACCGTGCCGCATGGTGTGCTGCTGATGGGCCCGCCCGGCACCGGCAAGACGCTTCTGGCGCGCGCATTGGCTGGCGAGGCGGATGTGCCGTTTTTCTCGACCTCCGGGTCGGAATTCGTGGAAATGTTCGTGGGGGTTGGCGCGGGGCGCGTGCGCAAGATGTTTGAAGCCGCGCGCAAGCACGCGCCTGCGATCATTTTCATCGACGAGTTGGACAGTATCGGACGCACGCGCGGCACGGGTCTGGGGGGTGGCCATGACGAACGCGAGCAGACGCTGAACCAGATATTGGCCGAACTCGACGGGTTCAGCGCGCGCGAAGCCGTGGTCGTGCTGGCCGCCACCAACCGCCCCGATGTGCTGGACCCTGCGCTGCTGCGTCCGGGGCGGTTTGACCGGCATGTCACCTTGTCGCTGCCCGACAAGGACGCGCGCCGCGCGATTTTGAATGTGCATATCAAGGGCCTGCCTTTGCATAGTGACGTCGATCTGGATCAGGTCGCGGCGGGCACGCCGGGCTTTTCCGGGGCCGACCTGAAGAACCTGCTGAATGAAGCCGCGATCACCGCAGCGCGCCGCCGGGCTGGTGACATCACCCATGCCGACCTGGACGAGGCCCGCGACAAGGTGATGATGGGCACAGTGCGCACGCTGGCCATCCAGCCCGATGAGCGCCACCGGCTGGCTGTTCATGAGGCGGGCCACACGGCGGCGGCCTTCTACAACCCAGGCGGTGATCCGATCTACAAGGTTACGATTATCCCGCGCGGGCGCAGCCTTGGCAGCACGCATATGTTGCCCACCCATGACCGCCATACCCTCTCGGAGGCGTATCTGCGCGCGCAACTTGTCACGCTGCTGGCCGGGCGGGCGGCGGAAAAGCTGCTGCTTGGTTCGGTCAGTTCGGGCGCGGATGATGACATTCGCCGCGCCACTTCATTGGCGCGCTCGATGGTTGCGCGTTGGGGGATGGACCCCGAAATCGGCCCGGTTGATCTGCGCGACAGCGAAGATCATCCTTTCCTTGGCCAACAGATCGCGCAACCGCGCAGCTATTCGGACGACACCGCCACGCGCGTGGATCAGGCTGTGATGGCACTACTTCAGGATGCCGAAGCGCAGGCCACTGTATTGATCAAGGACCATGGCGCGCAGATCACCCGCCTTGTCGCGCGGCTGGAAACCGAAGAAACCCTTGATCTGTCTGCCATTCGGCAATGCCTAGACCCGGATAGCAAGATCACACCCTTTACCAGAAACAGGACATAATCCATGCCGCCCCGTCGCCCCAAGCCGCCGAAAAGCAAACTTGACCCTCCCGCCGTGACGCAGCTACCGATAATGACGCCGCCCACTGCGCCCGAACCGAAACAGTCACATCAGAATTTTGATCGTGCCGCGCGCGGTGTCATGGCAAAGCTCAGCGGTGGTGTGTCAAACCACGCTTTTATCGAGGCCTGGAGCGACTGGGCGCAGCATATGGCGCGCTCACCGGGTCGGCAGTTGGAACTGATGGAGCATGCACAGCGCAACGCACTGAAGCTGTTGGCCAGTGTGACTGATCGTGATGCCCAACCGCCCTTCGCGCCGAAACCCTATGACCACCGTTTCACGCATCCCGACTGGCAAAAGCCGCCGTTTCAGATGTGGCAACAGGGGTTTCTGGCGATGCAGGACTGGTGGGATCATGCGACCGAACCCATGCGTGGCCTGTGCCGTGAAGATGCCGAACGCGCGCGTTTTCTGGCCCGTCAGACACTTGATCTGGTCGCGCCGTCCAATTTCCCGTGGCTCAACCCCGAAATCATCGAGGCCACACGCGACACGGGCGGGCGCAACCTGACCGAAGGGATGACCAGATTTTCCCACGATATGCTCAAGACACTGAGCGGCCATCACGACCCACCCGCGAAAGGGTTTGAAATCGGCAAGGACCTGGCCTGCACCCAAGGTCAGGTGGTGTTTCGCAACGACTTGTTCGAGCTGATCCAGTATGCCCCGCAGACCGAACAGGTGCAGGCGGAACCCATCCTGATCGTGCCTGCATGGATCATGAAATACTACATTCTGGATCTGTCACCGCATAATTCCATGGTGCGCTATCTGGTGGATCAGGGCTTCACGGTGTTCATGATCTCATGGTGCAACCCGACCGCCGCGCAGGCGGAATTGTCGCTGGAAGACTACCGCAAGCGCGGTGTTCTGGCCGCATTGGAAGCCGTCTGCGCAATTGTGCCTGATGTGCCAGTGCATGCGGTCGGCTATTGTCTGGGCGGCACGATGCTGGCCATCACCGCCGCCACCATGGCGCGCGATGGTGACACGCGGTTGGGGTCCATCACGCTGATGGCCGCGCAGGTGGATTTCGTGGAAGCGGGCGAATTGCTGATGTTTCTGGATGAAAGCCAGATCGCCTTTCTGGAAGATCTGATGTGGGAACAGGGTTATCTGGATCGCCCGCAAATGGCCCGTGCTTTTGCGGCCATCCGGTCAGAGGATTTGATCTATACGCGCAATGTGCAGCGCTATTTTCTGGGCCGCGAGGATCTGCCCAGCGATATTGGTGTGTGGAATGCCGATACCACGCGGATGCCTGCGCGGATGCATTCGCAATATCTGCGCGCGCTGTTTCTTGAAAACCGGCTGACCGCTGGGCGTTTCGCGGTCGAAGGGCGGGTGATCGCGCTGAAGGATATCGCGGTGCCGCTGTTTGTGGTCGGCACGGAAACCGATCATATCGCGCCCTGGCAATCCGTCTACAAGACGCGGCTGTTTACCGATTGCGACCTGACTTTCGTGCTGACCAAAGGTGGCCATAATGGCGGCATCTTGAGCGAGCCGGGCCATAAGGGGCGGCATTACCGCATTTCGCACCGACCGAAAGGGGCGCTATACACTGGCTCGGACACCTGGCTGGCGCAAAATGCGCCAAAGCCCGGATCATGGTGGCTTGAATGGGCCGAATGGCTGAAAACGCGGATCGACACTGCAGTGCCTGCGCCGCAGATGGGGGCGCCGGGCAAGGGCTATCCCCCGCTGATGGCCGCGCCCGGAAGCTATGTGTTCCAGCCCTGAGGCGCGCGCAAAGGGGCCTCAGGGCCGGGAAATATGCGGCACGTCCAACCCTGTGACCCCTGCCAGATCGGGCAGAGTGTCATTTAGACGTTGCAGCATATAGCGCGGGTTATGCATATAGCCGCCGGGGTCTTTCGCGGCCACCTGATAGCGGTTGTCGCGGGTGATCTGGTCTGGCGTCGATTCACCCGTGCCGGACGGATCGGCAAAGAAGTAGGGAAAGCCGCTGGCATAGGCAATCGGCGTGCCTGCGATTTCAACAGCATAAAGACGGATCGCATCCAGAAACTGGCCCTGCAGGGCGCTGATTTCGCTGTGAACCCCGCCCGAGCGGTCGCCTGTGCCCGCGAAATCGCGGTGCTGGGTGCAGATGTCGCGCAACGCGTCCACGCCGCGATGGCAGGCCAGACAGCCATCGGTTTCAACCGCAGTGCTATGTGGCGTGCGGCATGCAGCGCAGCCAAGCGGCCTGGCACGGCGCGCATCTCGCGCTCAGACCCTTGACTGTGCTGGATGGGCTTCATCACGCGTGGGCCGGTTCAGCGCCGAAGGGGCGCTTGCATGGTTCTGGGGTCTGGTCGCGCTGGCCGTGGTCCTTGTGCCGCATGGTTGGCGCTGGTGGTTGTTGCATCGCACGCCGCGTCGTCTGCATTGATGGTCCCTATGGCGACTGCATGCTGGAAGTGCACAGGGCGGACGCAGCACTGCTTGTGTGGACGAAGCGGAATACCGCTGTGTCGGGATGGAGCCAAGATTGCCTCCTGCACAGGCTGAAGGCTGGAGACAAGCTGAACCCTCAGGGCCCTTGGAATTTGCTTGACCATGTTTTCCCATATCCATGTCGCGTCTCTACCTTTTGGCCGTCCCTCGCGCTCTTTATCGTGCGTCCGGCGTCGTCGGCAGAGAGCACGCCGATGATCAGAACCCAGATCGAAGACATCGTGGCAGATATCGACGATGAAACAGGGAAATTGTTCTCGTAGTTAACTGGAAAGGTGGTCGTCACACAGAGTTGCGCGTCAAGAAGCCGAAGTCCGGGGAGCACAATGCCCGAACCAGTTCTGAACTGATGCGGTGGATGCCCCCACCCGCCGGCATCGTTTACCATGACGGTTCTATATATGATTGGTGGACGGCACATCGATGACATCAAAGATCAGTATTTTGGCGATCGACTTGGCCAAAGGCCGCTTTCAGGTCTGTGCAGTTGGGCCAGATGGGGTGGTTATTTTCAACCGTGCTATGTCAAGAGCGCTGTTGGCTGACCACCCGGCCTGCATTGTGGCAATGGAGGCTTGTGCCACCTCGCATCACTGGGGAAGATTTGCGCAAAGCCGTGGTCATGAGGTTCGGCTTGTGCCGGCTGCTTACATGAAGCCGTTTGTAAAGCGCCAGAGTGAGGCAGAAAAGAACGGCTCGCGGACGTTCAGCACATGGCGCGTGACCGGGCACCGCGCCAGATAGGTGTCGGCGTCGACAGGGGTGCCGTCGCCGAACCAATCGCCTTCGATCCAGAAAATACGGTCAACTGTCACATCCTCTTGCGTCGTCACCGCAAACAGAAGAACCCTGTCATATCCAAGCGGCGCACAGGCGCGACAGATGGTTTCCTGCATCTGTTGCAGGCTTTCGGCCTGCGACACGCGCAGCAAGGCATCAAAGGCCGTATCCCCGGAGGACCAGATCACTTTGCCATCACTTCGGCCAGCGCCTGGGCCGCGGCAAGCTGGCCAAGCGCATTGCCCGCCAGCGGGCTGTCACCGGTCAGGATTTTGCCATCCTTGTGGACCGCCCCGGAAATTCCCTCATTGAGCAACTCAAACCCCAGTGCCTGCAATTCTTCGCCGAATTTCCATGTCAGATGACCGGGCATATAGCCGATGTCGGGCGTCTGCGCGCCAAGCGCATCAAGGAACCGGCCATTCGCGCCTAGCGCAGCAATTTTTGTTATTGAATGCCGCCGCTGCAGGCAGCGCGCGTTCCACCCGGCTCGTTACAATTCTTCGCGTCTTAGCGATTGCTGTAATAGCAGCGTGCGGAAAGCCCCGATATTGTCGAATACCGCTCGGATCGGGACAGCCGCTGATGCATCGGGCTTGGCGGCAGGCGCACGCCAAATTCCCGCGCGGCGATCGGATATAGATTAAGAGCAAATTGATGCACAAAATCACGCGTGTCCGCAGGGTCAGTGCTGAAACTGGACCCTCGGTTTCCAACGGCCCGAAAGGCCGCATGGTCGCGAATTCCCATCTCTGTTTTCTGAACAGCAGCCGCAAGGCGTGGGCCGAGTGCGGGATCGGTGAAATAATTTACGCCCCATTCACGGGCAACCAGCGCATAAGACAGTGCCGGATCAAGCCCATAGGTATGATACCAGAACCCGCGCACCCCCCTGTAGGAGTTTTCGCTGATATATCCCGACGCCTCGATATGTTTCAGAAGTTCACTGCGGCGCGCGGATAATTCCCGTTGTGCAAGGCCCATGTCCTTCGTCAGGGCTGCATAAGCAAGCCGTGCCAGCCCCATATTGACAAAATCATAGATGCCATCGTCACCTGCTGCTACTTCAGGCGCAACAAATCTTTGATAGCCCTGATCAAACCACGGGATCAATATTTGCCGGTCATCATCTGACATGAAGGACTCAAGAACCGCGGCGGATATCAGCAGGTTGGCATACATCCGCGCGACAAACCGCGGGGTATGCGAAGGGCAGGGCGTATCTACGCCTTGCGAATAGCAAGGCGGTGCGCGCATCGCTTGTGCGCGCGTCAACAAGCCCGGTTCGTTCACATAACGTTGGTTTCGGGCGAGTTGCTTCAGGCCGTCAATGATTGTGCGGGCAAGCTGCGCATCTGCAGTGGCGGCCGCTGCATAACTGTTGAAAAGCACGGGCTGCCAGTCTGCGCTATATGCGTCTTTAATCGGGTTCAGGGACGTAGACCGCCGAAGATCAGCGATATAGCGCGCGCTGTTCGCATTCAGCCGGTTCAGGGCCGCAGCCGCAGCAGATTGACTGCGGCCACTGCCGCGCTCATCGACCGCGCAGGATGGTCCAAGTGTCTGTGCAATGAAAAACTTGGGCGGGGCCACCGAACTTCTGGACGCAACATTGCTTGATGTAGCCTCCATGCATGCGGACAGCGCCAAAAATCCGGCTAAAGCAAAGACTGCAGGACGCATGGTCTGACCTTTCGTCACATAAACATCATAAGGTTTAGGCTCAAGTTCACATTTTTGTCAACGAAATTGGATATCTCACACATGGTTGCCAGACCGGAACGTTGACTTGGAGAGAGTATGCCTGGCTAAACAACGCCCGACGAGTTTGGCCTGATCTTTGGACCCGGAGGTTCTGGACAGTGGCGGCGAGGGTGTCCGGGGCATCCGGTCCGCGCATGCGCCGCGCGCATGAACCCAAGGCCCCCCAGATCGCGCTGATCAACAAACAAATCCAACACCCGGACCAGATAATCCTCATCGATCCAGTCCTCCGGGCGGTCCGGAAGCAGCGTCACTTGATCCCGGTCTACCCCTTCAATGAAACCCGGCATAAATGCATTCCCGTATCGCAGAAAGCATGCCATATCTGGGGGTTTTCACAAAACCTTGGCCCTTAGCAGTCGCTGTGCCGAGCGCGCTTGGGTTGCTAAAGCCGCCAATCAATCCTGATGCGGCGAACGGTTCCAGCCACTGGTTTCAGTTTGACGGAAGGGCACAGATATGAGAATGCCGCATCAATAAACCTCAGCCGGATTGGTCAAGCCGGATCAGCAGATCAGGCAGATCCGCCACCGTGTCGATGACATGCTGCGCCCCGGCGGCGCGCAAGACCTTCGTCGCTTGCGCGCGCAGGGCCTGCACCTCCTCAGCTGGTAGCGCAGCGAGTTCCTGTGGTGTGCGGCCGACAATATTGCCCGACAGCGCAACGCCGACAGTCAGGCAGCCAGCATTGATCCCCTCAGCGATGCCGGGCGGGGTGTCGTCGACCTTGACCACCGATGCGGCGGGCCACACCTTCAGGTCGATGAAGCACTGATACATCTGCAGCGGGCCGGGCCGTCCTTCGGGCAGATCGTCGGAGCATACGCAGCAATCCGGCGCATAACCCTGCGCGGCGGCAACCGGAAAGACCCGTTCCATGATCGAGCGGGTATAGCCGGTGGTCGAGCCGATCTTCAGCCCCATGCCGCGCAGCTTTTCCACCGCTTCGCGCGCACCGGGCACCAGCGTGGCGTAGTCGGCCACAACCTTTTCGTTCATCGGCACAAAAACCTTGTAGACGCGGTCGATATCGGCCTCACTCGGCGCAGCTCCATGCACCCGCGTCCATTCGGCAGCCAGCCGCGGGGCAGTGATCATCGCCTTGATATGGTCACGCTTGGGGGCGCCCATGGGGGCGCGGGCCTCGGCGATCGTGGCATCGACTCCGAACTGGCGAAACGCCGCGACGAATACCCCCATCGGCGCGAAGGACCCGAAATCGATGGTGGTTCCGGCCCAGTCGAATACCACGGCTTTGAAACGGCTCATTTTGTTTTGTTCTCCTGGTAATTTGCTTTGCGGTGCCCGACCGCGTCATGCGGCCAATGGCGACACAGGGTGCAGCGTGGTGATCGGGGCGATGAAGTTGCGGCCACGCGGGCCGGCGGTTGCCTCGGTCAGGATCGATTGCCATTCGGCGGCGTCGATGCCGTAAGCAGCGGGCGAAAGCCCGATTCCGAGCCCGTCCAGAAATGCCGCCAGCCGCCTTGCCCCGGCGCGCAGGTCCGGGCCGAAGATGTCGCGCAGGGCCCGGCCGGTCAGCCCGCCTGTATTGGCCAGGCTGTCAAGGATCATCGGCAGCGTGAAGGAGCAGGCGATACCGTGTTGAACACCATGGCGCAGGGTGACGGGGTAGGAAATCGAATGCGCGATCGCCGTCCTTGTGCCGGAGAAGGCCAGCCCTGCGGCCAGTGACGCCTGTGCCATTCGGCTGCGCAGATCAGCATCCCCCGGCGCGGCAACCAGCGCCGGCAGCACGTCAAGAATGGCGCGGGCGGCGGCAACGGCATGGCTGGCTGTGACCGGGTTGGCATTGACGTTCCACAGGCTTTCCAGCGCATGTGACAGGGCGTCGAGCCCCGTGGCGATCGTCAAGTCGCGTGGCATCGAGCGCATCAGCTCCGGGTCGATGATGGCGGCCTCGGGGTAAAGCGCGGGGTGATCGAGTGAGCGCTTGGTCCCCGCCTTTCGGTCCCAGACGGTAGCCCAGCATGTGACCTCGCTGCCGGTTCCGGCCGTTGTCGGCACGGCAATCAGGGGCAGCGGCCGCCAGCCCTGTGGTGCCGCGTTCCCGTTCAGCAATGCCTCGACCGGGGCGAAACCCTGTGCCGAGGCGGCAAGCACCTTGGCGCTGTCAATGACCGATCCACCGCCAATGGCGATGACCACCTCGGGCCGTTGCGCCAGCATCGCTGTTTCCGCTGCCTGCCGCGCAACATCGGCCATGTCGGGATTGGGCGACACATCGCGCACCGCACCTGCCGGTGGTCCCAGACGCTGCGCCAGCCGGTCAGCCAGGGCGGTGAACGGCGCGTCAGGATAGGTGACCAGAAGATAGGGCCGCGTGTGAACAAGTCCCGCGATCTTGTCGAAACTCCCCAAGCCAAATTTTATGGCTACAGGATTGTGATAACTCCACATTCTGAACAATTCCAATCTTGGTTAGGGTTATAGCCAGAATGGATTTGACCAGGCCTTGGCGCCTGTTGCGTCGGTCAATACAACCCGCGCCCAATCCCCCGCGAAACGGTCCAGTGGCAGCTTTGCGTTCGTTATTCCATTTCCGTGGATGCGTTCGACGCGCGATCCACGACCCAAAATGGTGATATGATCCACCGGGCTGCAAGAAATGTCGAGAAAACTGCCCGTTTGAGTGATATGGTGGAAATCTGGCCCGCTTGAACTGTAAAACGCACCTTCCTTCAGCGCTGCGAGAATGGCATCAGGTGTGTTGATTTCTGCACGCACCATAACCCAGCCGCCAAACGCATCTGCCATCGGTCGATCAGCTATGTTAAAATGCGCATCGTCAGAGGCCAAGGCGTTGATCCGACGCCCCGTATTCAGAATCGCGTCCAGATAATAGCTGCCACCGCCGCGCGCGGCGTGCAAAGCGCTTGTGTGATTGTAGACCTCGACAGCATGTGCATCTGGAATGGCCGCAGCATCCTGGAGCGTCAGCCCAGACCATTCTGGATGGGCAATGGCAAGAAATGCGCCTTCTGCCAGACATCTTTGCGCCAGTGCAGATGCATCCTCATCCGCTGACGGTGGCGCAAACGCACCCGGCAGACCGACAGCCAGCAGATGCCACAACTCATCATGCGAATTGGCCGGTGCATGCACTTCTGCACCTCGCAACAAGGTTAGCCCATCAGGCGCGTCTTTGGCGGCATCCGTGACAGGCCATTCGTAGCGCGCCAGAAAGTGATCCGAGATGCACAGGAAATCATAGCCTTTGGCGTGATATGCATTGCAGATGTCAACCGGGGACAGGCAACCATCAGAGCGCGTGCTATGGGTGTGCAAGTTGCCTTTCCAGAAGCGTCCGGGGTTATTGAGAGTGTCAATTGACATTTTTGGGGTTCCTTTGACTCGCAACATCGGAGTGAGACACATTTGCCCGAAAGGCAGCAAGAAGCGTCCGAGAATATTGACTTCCCTGTCCTTCGATCAGTTCCGTCGGGGTAATATTGTCCATGACCCGTCCCCTGCTCAGCACGAGGACGCGATCGGACATGCGCGCCACGACTGGCAGATCATGGGAGATGAAGATGTAGCTTGTGCCGCGATCTCGCTGCAGGCGCTGCATCATAGCTATTACCTGGGCCTGGACAGTCACATCCAGTGCAGAGGTGATCTCGTCGCAGATCAGCAACTCGGGTTCGCATGCAAAGGCCCGGGCGATTGCGACTCGCTGCTGCTGTCCGCCAGACAATTGCCGAGGATAGCGCTCCAGAAGGTCCGATGGCAGTTCCATTTCTTCAAGCAGGTCACGCGCCCGTGCGCGCGCGGCGGCGCGAGTCATCGCGAAGAAAAGCATCAGCGGGCGCGTGATCAATTCGGCGACGCTGTGGCAGGGGTTGAGCGAGGAGAGAGGATCCTGGAAAACCATCTGGACAGCGCGCCTGTGCTCGATCGGCCGATTGCGGGCCAATCCCGATAGCGGTTCGTTGTCCAGTTGCATCCTGCCGTCATGGCCCGAAAGCGCCCCGGCAATCAGAGAGGCCAGCGTAGATTTGCCGCTTCCGCTTTCCCCTACGATTCCCAAGGTTGACCCGCGCAATAGGTCAAAGGATATATCCTGCAAAGTTGAAGGCGGTGCTGTCCGCTTCCAGATGCGCGCGGCCAGACGGCTGCCCCCCGCGTTGTGACAAAAGCGCATGTCACGAAGCCTCAGATGCGCAGGCCTATCGGGTGGCTGTCTGGTTGCCTTGGCTTCAAGCTTTGGGATTGCGAGAACAAGCTCACGAGCGTAATCGCTGCGCGGATACCTGAAAACCTGCTCTGTGGCCCCGCCCTCAACCATTGCACCGTCGCGCATGACCAACACCCGGCGACACATTCGACGGATAACATTCAGATCGTGGCTGACATAGACAAGGGTGGTGCCCAGTCGCTGCTGGAACTCTGCTACAAGGTCAAGGACCCGCGCCTCGACGGTCTTGTCAAGCGCGGTCGTCGGCTCGTCCAGAATGATGAGTTCGGGTTCGCCGGCCAGCGCAGCCGCGATGACCACGCGCTGGCGCTGCCCGCCCGACAATTCGTGCGGATATCGTTTTGCCAGTATCGATGGCTCAGGCAGGCCGGTGCGTTCAAGCAAGTCAAAGGCACGCTGATCGACTTGGGCACCATGTCGCCTGCCATTTTGCACGATCACTTCACGCATCTGCGCCAGAATTGTCATATGTGGGGTCAGTGACGACAGCGGATTCTGTGGCACAAGCGCGGCAGTCTGACCCCGATAACACCTGAGAGCTGTGTCACGAAGGCCGAAGATATCTTGTTGTGCGACCTTGACCTTTCCCGACAGAACCTGAGCGCCGGGACGCATATACGCCATCAAGGCCCTGGCAATGGTGGATTTACCACTCCCGCTTTCACCGACGATACCAAGTGTCTCCCCCCGTCCGAGAGAAAAGCTGACATCGTTCACCACATGGCGCAGTCGACCCGCTGAATCGCGAAAAGCGATGGTCAGCCCGTCGACTGAGACATGATCAACAGCTTCTAATTTTGGTTGCATCATGACTGAGGTTGGA
>NZ_JBQTCF010000023.1:0-73392 GCF_052379845.1 Roseinatronobacter sp. NSM
ATGCTAGGGTGGTCGCCATCGTGCAGCGGCAGACCGAAGGCATGATTGCTCCGCAGCGGGTGGCATCTGGCAGCGTGGCCACATCATCGCCCGCCACAGCGCCCAGCCCAAGGCCACGCCGCGTGAGCGGGCTGTTGATGGCGGCGCAGATCATCGACATCTCCGGCTTCGATCCTGCCAAGGCACCAAAACCGATTTTTGAGCGTGCCAAGACCGCCACGCCGCTCCTGAAACTGCGCAGCGGGCGCAGCAGTCAGATCCTGAGCAAAGCAAAGCTCATCTCGCCAACCCCCGAGAACTGCGCCGCAGTTGAACGTATCGCCGATATTCTGGGGGGTGACGCCGGGAGTGCCGCTGCGTGAGAAGCCTTCTGAGCGGCCCACCACAACGCGTCTGCGGTGCGGTGGGCCGCGAAGCGGGCATCTGATCTACACGACATTCAGTCTATATTTCGCACGCAGTCATCCGTTGCAATTTGTCGGGATGGGGCGGCTTTTTCTGAATTGCTGTTCGGGGGGATCACGGTGGCCACATCAAGACGTCTATCGTCAGTGTTCAGGTGTCGTCATCCGGGTCGCGCACGATCACTACCGGCTCATCATGTATTTGGGATTCGTCCATGAATGTGACGCGCATCCCCCATCCTGCGAACGGCCGGATCAATTGCAGGAACGCCTCTGCATCCAGCTCCTTGTCGTCGATAAAAATGACAAGATTGCCGTCTTCGGTATTTGACACCTCACATTTAAGGACGTGGCCACGTGCTGACCATTGTTGAAAATCCTCCAGCCATTCAATTTGCGGCCGTCCTTTCGGGATTTCAATTGGACGATTCGCCGGGTCGGCAATGCTCGCCTCTTGTGCGGCAACGATATCATTGTACACGTCAAGGATTTCGTGATCCGTTAGAGTATTGATCTCGGGGCCCAGCGTCAGATTCACTGTACCATAGGCAGGATCTGCGAACTCGATGATCGCAACCTCCCCGTCTCGCGAAATGTGCACCTGATCGATCGAGGACTGTGGTGGACGTCGAAAGCGCAAGATGGGTCTCCAATCGAATGAGAGGTTATGTGGTCACGACTTTGGCGCAATCGTGTTCCATGTTCGCGCAGGTGGCTCCGACATCCGCATTCATAAGGTCAGCCTTGCACGAACATCCTCAAAATCAGGGTCTTCGGCATATAGACGCTCGAATTCGCGCCGTGCCTGCGCCTTGCGGCCAACCTGATCATAAAGCACCGCCCGGTCATAGCGAATCTGATGCAACAAGCCCTCAGGCCGGTCCTTCCGGCGACGGTTGGCAAGTGTGAACACGTCGATCGCAGCATCGGGCATTCCCAGCGCCGCAAGTGCGCGGCCGCGATAAAGCAGGATCGCTGTATCGACGGGTGTTTCGTTTTCGACATGCACAGTGGCACGCACCACGCGGTCCATCAGCGCGCGGTCATCCGGGCTGTCGAGCGCCAGCTCTGCGAAAGAGAGCAGTACCACCGGATCAGTCGCATCAATTTCCATCAGCCGCTCAATATGCGCCATCGCGTCGGCATGGCGGCCCTCAAGCTGCGCGATTTCCACCAGCGCCAGCCGAGTGCCGCGTTCACGCGGGAAGACATGGGCGAAGATGTCGGATGTGATCGGAAGGCTGGCCTGTGCGGCAATCTCATATTTGGCAAACAGCGTGCCGAGATCACCGAGACGGGCCAACGCGCGCTCGAAATGTGCTCTGGCAAGGTCCAATTCTTCTCGCCGCAGGCGGATCATCCCAGCCATCCAGGCGGCATCTGGCAGATCGCCTGCCTCTTCGAGTGCAGCCAGCGCGGCATCCTGATCACCGTCATTCAGCGCGCGGACGCCGTCGATAAAGCGCTTTTCCTCCGCCGGGGTCATCAGGCGCTGGAAGAACCCCAGCTTCAGCCGATCGCGCTGCGGCACCGATGGCGCAGGGGCCGCCCCACCGCGCCCGGCGCGCTTACGGTCATGGACGGTGTAGAACAGCCCCGTCCCCGGCAGACCCGCTGTCGCCCGATTGCCGCGCGGGCTGATCGTGTATTTCGCGCCACGTGGCCCGAAGGACAGCGACGCGTTCGATTTCGACAGGTTGAGTGTGACACCGGGGGCCAGACGAACGCGCCGCCAGAAACGAAAAGCCAATTACACCCCCCCTGATCGCTGGACGAGTTTCGCCTGAGTGGGGTCGTAGACGAAACCGGCAATGGTACCGTCCTTGATTTTCTCGACAGCATCGTTGATCGCGAAGAGCGGCACCAAAAACCATTCCGTTGGGGCCACAGGCCGCCCGAAACGGTCCATGATCTCGATATCGAGCCGTGCTGGTTCAAAGATGCGATGGATCAGGTTTTCCAGGCGGGTGCGGTTGATGTTGTAGAGCTCATAGGTCGCAACAATCTCGACATTGGCCATTAGATATGTCGCGTGCGTCGCGGCTCCGGATATACGCTTTTCTACGTTCATACCGGTAACACCAATCTTGTGAACGAGGTCTCGATTTGCCGAAACAAGGGGATGGTCTGACTTGCTTCGAAGCACATAGATTGTTCCACTCGCCTCATCACCATCAATGGTTTCATCCGAGAAAAGAGGGCCGGCATCAGGCTCGGTTATTCGACGTCCGGTCTCGTCCTTGGTCAAGGCCCGCTGAAGCGATCGCATCAGCATGTTGCTCTCGGTACCATTGTCAAAAATCACCCGCAGGCGCGCATCTCGATCCCCGTATTCCTGCGTGAACACTTCACCCACCGAAGCGATATATGCCTTCTGACCCCCAAGAATGAAGAATTTGCCTTTTTCGATTTCAGACTTGCGTTCAAAAGGTCGGGTCTCACGCAACCGGCTATTCAGCTCTTTCTGCACCTGTTCAAACAGGGGTTTGAATGTTGCGAAATCTTCACACCGATCGCGGCTCGCGATTTCATCAGCCGCCTTCTTTTCTGCCGTCGATCGGACATGCTTCAATTCTGTGATTGCAGGCGCTTCAACCTCGATCCCGAGCGCGTCCAGAAGCGCTTCGTCATCCATCTCCTCGGCATCACTGGCTTGCGTCATTGGCGTTCCAGTCAGCAGTCCCTGATGATCCATTGGCTCAATCAGGTCGCGGCATTCCTGTAACTCGCTGATCCGGTCAAGGCGGACTGCATACAGGCGCTCGAAGATGTCGCGATCCTCGCCATGCTGCGGACGGCGGCCGTGCTCATCGACAAAACGCTGAATTTCTTCAAAGCCTGCTATTATCCGCTCTTCGCGCGGGGTGCGGGAGACTTGCTTCTTCGTCTCGACCTCGACGCCCAGCTCGGCCAGTAATGCGTCATCTTCATCCGTGAAGCCGTTAGCCATTGGCGGCCTCCTGTTTCATGCGCACAAGATAGGCCACCCCTTCGGCCATTTTCTTCTCCCATGGGTCCGCCGATGTGATCGACGGCAATCGCCCGCGTTCCTGCTTGAATGCCGCCGCACGTTTGGCCAGCGCGCGCGCCTCCTCAGGTGTCAGCTGCACTTTCTTCGCAGTAATCACCGCAGCAACTTGCCTCAGGCTTTCCTCGCTCATCGTCTTCGCGAGGATCGCATAGGCTTCCCCGAATGGGTTGATCCGGTCGATCAGATCGATATCCAGCTCGCGCACATCCATGGCGAATTTGCGCACCCCGTCGATCAGCGCTGTGTTGGCCGATACTTCGCCATCCTCACCGCCTGTCAGCGCGATTTCCTTGGCCTTCTGGGTCAGGTTCAGCGCAGCCACGGCATGTTGGCGCACCGCCTCCTGATCCTCGGTATCCAGTTCGGGAAACCGCGCGGCGACGATCTTTCCCATGCGCACCTGCGTCAGCTCTTCAGGGACCAGTTCTTCATCAAACAGTCCCCGCTCGATCGTGGTCTTGTCCTGAACAAAAGCCGTGATCACCTCGTTCAGATCTTCCTGGCAGATGCGCTTGGCCTCTTTGCTCTTGGGTTCGACCAGCCCCTTGATCTCGATCTGGAACTGCCCGCTGGCCTCGTTGAAGCCGACGTTCTCCTTGCCCGGATCATAGCCGCCCTCGCCGTAATCGAACCCTTCGACAGGGCCGCTTTTCACAGTCTTGGGTGTAAAGTTGAAACGCGGGGCCAGCACCTGTTCCATCAGCAGGCTCGCTGCGATCGCTTTCAGCGTATCGTTCACAGCCTCGGTCACTGCTTCAGCTGCGGCGTCAGGCTCGGCGATCAGGTTGGTGAAGCGCGCGCGCGTCTTGCCCTCGGCATCGCGGGTGGCGCGGCCGATGATCTGCACGATCTCGGTCAGGCTGGCGCGGTAGCCGACCGTCAGGGCGTGTTCGCACCAGATCCAGTCGAACCCTTCCTTCGCCATGCCCAGAGCGATGATGATGTCGACATGATCGCGGTTGTTCTTCTGCGCGGGGTCCTTCAGCGCGGCGGAAACCTTGTCGCGCTTGGCCGGTTCATCATCCACCAGATCGGCGATGCGCAGCACACGCCCCTCGGGCGTCTTGACCAGCTGAAACCCGGTGGCGGGGTCGGTGCCCTGCCAGTCGCCGAGAGCATCAATGATGTGCTCGACCTCGCGGTGCTTGTCCTTCGTGCTCTCGCGCGAGTTGACGTTCGGGATGTGCAGGATCGTCTTCTCGGTCGGGTCCAGCACCTTGAGGATGTCATCCGCATAGGACCCGGAATAGAAGAAATAGCCGATATCGAGCGACTTGAGGTATCTGTAGCCGTTCAGCTGCTCGTAATAGGTGTAGGTGACCGTGTCGAACCGCGCCTCGTCCTCGGGCGACAGAACGGCTTCGGCATCGCCGCGGAAATAGGATCCGGTCATCGCCACCAGATGCACCTTGTCGCGTGCAACCAGCGCGCCCAGATGCGTTCCCAGCTTGTTGTCGGGGTTGGCCGAGACGTGGTGGAATTCGTCCACCGCGATCAGCCGGTCGTCAAAGGCCTCGATCCCGAACTTGTCGACGGCAAAGCGGAAAGTCGCGTGGGTGCAGACCAGGACCTTGTCGTCGCTCCCCAGGAACTTGCCAACAGCGCCGACCTTGCCATCATCCCCGCCCGGCGCGTTGCACAGGTTCCATTGCGGCTTCACCTCCCAATCTGCCCAGAAACCAAATTTGCTCAGCGGCTCGTCGTTGAAGCTGGACCCGATGGATTTCTCCGGCACCACGACGATGGCCTGACGCAGGCCCTGATTGTGCAGCTTGTCGAGCGCGATGAACATAAGCGCACGGCTCTTACCCGAGGCCGGGGGCGACTTGATCAGCAGGTATTGCTCGCCGCGCTTCTCATAAGCGCGCTCCTGCATCGCCCGCATGCCCAACTCGTTCGACTTGGTCGAGCTGCCATTGGCGGCGTATTTGACGGAGACGGAGGGAACACCTTTGGTCATATTGCGTTCTTTCTTTTGAGTGCGGAATCCTTCGCTTTGGGGCAGGAAATCAAAACCCGATCAAGTAGCGATACCACAACCTGTCTGTCGCAACAGTATGATTTATATGCATTTTCCAATTTATGCCCTCCAGCCCACATACGCACAATCAAAACCCGATCAAATGTTGTCCCTATCACGCCCACGACGGAACATAGCCAGCACGAGGGCGTTCAGCATCCGCAGGACGGATCAGACCAGAATCCAGCGTTGCGCGAATAACCCGTGACGCCTGTGCAGCGTTCTGGTCGTCGATGCCAAGCCGCTCCCGAAGTGTCGCGTTCGTCATCTTCTGACCGCCTACGTATTTGAGCGCGGCATGTTGGTAACACGCTCGCATGGCTTCTTCCGGTGTCATGTCCGCAAATCGGCGTGGTGCAAACAGAACCACGCGCACGGCGTCTCCCTCCATGCGGAAATCCGGTGGTGGCAACTGGTGTAGCTCAACTGCCGAGATCACCTTGTCGATGCCGGTGCCTTGTTCTTCGCAAAGCTTCATCCGCCGCATCAACGACGCAAGGGCTTCATTTCGGGAACGCGGGGGCGAGTCCAAAAACCGATCTGGACTGACAAGGGGGGCGCCTGGATTCGTGATCTCCATTCTGTCACTGAATAACTCGATTAGTGGCCCGGCGCCGGTAATTGTCATGTCCTGATGTATCAGCGCATTAGCAATCAACTCGCGGATCGCTATCGACGGGTAAAGTGGTCGCTCCTCGCGGAATGCTTTTCCGATCAGTTCGTTGCGAGGCAGAAGGCCGTCGATGTAATCCACCAGCCCTTGAAATCCCGCTGCATAGCCGCGCTGGCCATCTTGGCGGTGGTTCACAGCATCAGCTCGTCCGGTGCCAGCATAAGCTACGAACCGGACGCCTTTGCGTTCTACTGATGGACCGAAGTCCGCAAGCTTTTTTGCAAACAGGATCGCGCCTAGATTGGTGATGTTCCACCGGTCGCCGACATCCTTCTGAATCAGGCGGTCCGCGAACAACTTATCGAAGATTCCTTTCCGGTTATCTGGCAAAGGCTGTGCGGTAAGATCGAAGTAGTTGGCATAGTTCAAACACGCCAGAACGTCGTCGCCAGTCAGAAACTGCGCCGCCACCCCTGTCTCCCAGGCATAGGGTTGCAGCTTGGCCCAGAGGGCGCGCAGCCGTTCGGGATGGTCGGACAGGCGCGGCGTGGCGCTGCCGATGCGCAAATAGGCTGTGCGGTCGAACTCTACCGGGGCAGTCGCGGCGGCAGGGATGGTCAGCAGGATCAGGCGCCCCCCATCGTGATCGACCTCTTCGAAACGAAACTCGATGCTCGGCGACAGGTGGTTCGCAATCCACAATTCCAGCGGCTGCCCCTTTTCCTTCTTTACTGTCGGCTCAAAAATCGTGCCGACAGCCGCATGATCGCCGTCTCGCACCCCCCAGACCACATAGGCGAAATGCTGATCGGCGAGCCGTGCAGCGTTGGACAAGGCCGAGATCAACTTGCCGATCAATGGTCCGTCGGCATTGTTTTCCTTGAACTCGATCCAGGTGGTTTCCGCTGGTTTGGCGCGCAGATCGTCCACCAGTTTGCGGGTGCGTTCCGCGCTCATGACAGGGTCAAGGGTCATCGTATGTTCACTTTCTGACCCATCACACCCGACTGGCGCTTCGCGTACGCGCGTTCCTGCATCGCCCGCATGCCCAGCTCGTTCGCCCTGGTCGAGCTGCCATTGGCGGCGTATTTGACGGAGACGGAGGGGACTGGATCGGTAATGCTTTTGGTCATATTTTCCCTCTGACTTTCTCATTTTCTTTCGACAAAACAGCCTGCACATCAGATAGTGAGTTCGCTAGAACTTCAGACCCCGACATTACGCGGCGAGCCTCCTTTAGAAACTCTGCATCCAATAAAGAGAGTAGAAGCGGGATCGCTCCCACTTTTCTAGATTTCGCCAATTCTATATGTTCTGGGGAAATCACCCCCTCAACAAGGGATATTATGTGATCTGTGCGCCAGTCACGATAGCGGTGGTCATTGAGTGATTTGTTATTAATATAAACGAGTCGCGCATATACCCCGCCAACTACCGAAAAAATTTGGTACAGCTTATCCCCCGAATATAGTGCATATTTGTAATCTCTTAGTACATTTATACGATCAAACTTCGAGGACGTCACGCCCTCTTCAGAATATGCCTTAATCGGATCAAGAAATTTATTTCCTCTGTTTCCGCCTTCTATTGCATCTTTCATTTCTTGATCAGTAATTATTGAGTAGAATAGAATGATTTCTGAAAATTCAGATTTCATCTCGAGTATTGCATCCCACATTTTTTCAATCGACGAAATCGTCTTTGACCTCAACTCAGACTGACTGTGCGAAATATACTCAACTGAGCTCTTCAACGAAGAGTATTCAGCATTGAGAGATGCTTTGGTTTTCTCAAGATCTTTATTTATAAGGAATCTGATCCAGTTCTCCCCAAAAAACTTGAATAGAGCAAAGGCAACAACTGCTCCACCGCCACCTGCGGCGAGAAATTGAACAATCCACTCAGGTAGTTCCATCAGTACGCCTCCTTATTGGTGGACACCTTCGTCGTCATCTTCGTGTACATCTCGAACAGTTTTTCCAGCCGTTCGGTGTCGTTGCGGAAGCGGCGGCCGATGTAGATGCGTTCCAGCACCTCGTCGTTGTGGTCATGCGCGGCGCGTAGGTTGGCAGGCATTTTTTCGGGGTCGTAGAGGTCGGCGATGGTGGCGGGGAAATGCGCCTCGCGGGCCAGAAGGATGCCTTCGGCCGCCGCTGTCAGGTCGGCGCGGTTCTTTTCGGTCAGTTTGGGGACGGGGAATGTGTTCCAGCCCATGGTGTTGGAATAGCGGAAATCGGTTTTCATCTTGCCGCAGACCGTGGCGATCCAGACCAGATGCAGGCGCGAGGCGATCAGCGCCATGTTCCAGAGCGGGGCGTCGTAAAGCGCGAATGTTTCACTGGTCACTGTTGACCGCGCATCAATGATGCCGTTCGGCAAGTATGGGCGGTTTTCTGAAGATGTTCGAGGAACAGTAAGCGTCCAATAATTTCCGATGCGCATTTCGCGCATCTGATGGGCGCGACTTGCCATCTCATTCGCGCTTTTGTCGCGGCTGTTCAGTCGCATCTCGCGCACGCCTTCTATGCGTCGGCGAATTGTGTCGATGTTCATCGCTTCTTGCAGATGATCGTTCTCAATCCACAAGCAATAACGCTCCAGACCACGGATGAACTCCGCAGAACCATAAATCCGGCGGATGAATTTATCATGCTGTTCAGCGTTCAAACCAAGTGCCTGCACTTCGTCAGCGCTCAATAGCAAATGACCGCCGTCAACAGGCTTGTTCCCAAAGCTCATATTGGCGGTACCGTTCAACGGCCTGCTGGCTTTGTCTACGATCACATTCGGCGCAGCCACGAGATAGGCGTTGACGTTGTCCGCTTCTTTCAGAACTGAGCCACCATCATCACCCAATGAGAACAGCTTACGGTTAGGCCCCGCATGGTTTGAAATGGCTACAATCGCCACGGTCACGCCCGCGTTATGGCTGGCAAGGTTCGCCCATTTGAAACTGGTATGGGCAAAGGCAATCTCGTGCCCTGTCTTGAAGATCAGCGGCCAGAGGATCGGCACCTGCTGCCCCTGACAGATAGAGTTGGTGGACACGAAGGCCGACACGGTGGGCGTGTGCAGCCCATAATCGGCTGCCTTCATGAACCAGCCCGCGACATAGTCGAGCGACTTCCAGCTTTTCGTGCGCCCGTCGAAAATGCGCTGCAAATCCTCTTTCTGTTCCGTGCTTTGCCACGTTGATCCCAGATAAGGCGGGTTCCCGCAGATATAGGTCTCACCCCCCTCATTCGCGAAATCGATCTGCGCCTGATCCAGCGGCGACATAAACAGGTCATCGGCCTGAAACTTCACTCCCGTGCCCGTGGGCGGGCAGATGGACAGCCAGTCCAGCCGCAATGCGTTGCCGCAGGTGATCCAGTTCTGCGCGTCCAGCGGCAGGAACTCGGCCAGGGCCTCTTTCTGGCCGCGATAGGTCACGTCGCACTGGTATTCCGCGATGATCAGCGCCAGCCGCGCGATCTCGGCCGAGAAATCCCGCAGCTCGATCCCGCGATAGTTGGTCAGGGGAATCTCGGTGCGGCGTTGTGGTTCGCCCCGGCGCTTGTTGATCTCATATTCCAGCGCGCGCATTTCCTTGTAGGCGATGACAAGGAAGTTGCCCGACCCGCAGGCGGGATCGAAGACGCGGATCTTGGCCATGCGCGCGCGCAGATTGGCCAGCTTGCGCGCGTTATCGCCCGCCGCCTCCAGCTCTCCGCGCAGGTCATCGAGGAAGAGCGGGTTCAGCACCTTCAGGATGTTCGGCACCGAAGTGTAGTGCATGCCGAGGACCGAGCGTTCCTCTTCATCCGCGACGGCCTGGATCATCGAGCCGAAGATGTCTGGATTGATCTGCGTCCAGTCGAGGCTGCCGATATGGGACAGGTAGCGCTGCGCGATCTTGGAAAAGCGCGGCACCTCGGTACTGCCCGAGAATAGGCCGCCGTTGACATAGGGAAAGGCATCGGCCCAGCGGGGCAGCCTGGCCTCTGCCCGTTTCGGGATGGCCGTGTTCATGGCCCCGAAGATTTCGCCAATGACTTCGTGCGTGTTCGACCCGTCGCGGTTGGCCATCTGGTCGATGGTGGCGGTGAACAGGTTGTCGCTGACGAAGATGTCGGTGTCTTCGGCAAAGAAGCAGAAGATCAGCCTTGCCATGAAGTGGTTCATGTCATGGCGTTTTTCCGCGCTGCCCCAGTCGGGGTTGTCCTTGATCAGCTCGACATAGAGCCGGTTGAGACGGCTGGTCGCGCGGATGTCGAACGCGCTTTCGCGGATCTGTTTGACGGTGGAGATACCCGCGAGCGGCAGGAAGAACCCGAAATGGTCGGGGAAATCGGTGTAGCGGCAGGCGATGGTTTCGCCGGTGGTGATGTCCTCGGCCTCGAGATCGATGCCGTCGGTTGCCAGGATGAACTTCGCCTTGGTGCGTGTGGTGGTAGGGCTGTTGCGCAGTGCGCTGAGGGTTGCCGCGACGTCGCCCTGCGCGCAGGTTTTGAGGTGAATGTTGTTGGTCTGCAGAATACCGCCGATGTCGGATTTGTTCGACGCGCCGCTGCGCAGACGCTTGATCGTGGTGTCCTTATTGCCGAAGGCGATCAGGAAGGCATAGGGAAACTCGGCGGCGTCAAAAGGCTGCTCGGCAAGTTCGGAAACGGCTTGTTCGATTTCGACTGCGTTCAAGGTTCTACCCCGTTGTGTTTTTTTCTTGGGCCATCGGGGCGGCGCGCGGCCACATAAGCGCGCATGAACTCTCGTAGCACTTGCGCGGCAGGCTTATCTTCCGCTTGGCATGCCTTGAGAAACTGCTCTCGCAGGTCTCGGTCAATGCGTATGCGCAGGCCAGCGTCCTTCATTGTCGCTCAGTGTAGCCAACGGATACACATTTGTGTAGCATAATCTTGGCTTGTAAACATATCGACAAAGGGCATGCGTGCAGTATTTAAGTCTTTTGATCTGAATTAGAGTTCAAACGATTAAGCACATAGGACACTCCCGAGCGCGATCATCCCAAAGCTCACCGGCGTCAATTCCATACTCATCTCCCTGCCAACCGCGCTGATCGCGCCATGCGCGCATTGGCCCCAGCCGCGGCACTGCCACTGCTTGCAGGCGCCGGCCCCCGCGTTGCCCCACCCGCGCCGGGGCCCCCGGGCTGTACTGGCCCGGGCCGACCCATAAGTCCAGCCATGCGGGCGGCGGAGAGGGTGCCGAGGGCGGCCATCGGCCCGCTCATCGCAGAGGTCAGCTGAATATTGCCGGTGATCTGGCGCATGATCACGGGGATCAGGAATATCGCGAAGAATGCCATGATGATCATGGCAAAGAAGGGGATGGCCTGACCGAGGGTCGCGAGATCGCCGGAGTTCACATTGGTGGCCATCTGGTCGCTCATCGAGATGATGACCGAGAAGACGGCGGCGATCACGATGGGATAGAAGGCATAGCTGATGATCCCGGTCAGCCAGTTCTGGAAATAGTCCTTGGTGGCATTCAGGAGCGACATCGTGATCATGATCGGCGCGATGCTGACATAGAAGGTGATCATCAGCTTGGCGAAGACGATCATCAGACCGGCGGCAGCGCCCATGGCGGCAAGGATGATGAAGGCGATTGTCGCAAAAAACGCCCCGCCGACCCAGTTCATCGCGCTGCCGATATTGTTTGCTGTGTCGATCAGATTTGCGATGATACGGTCAAACTGCTCTGCAAAGTTGCTTGCGCTCCCGTCACCAGCACCACCCGCTGCCCCGACAATCACACCTGCAAGGTGTTCCGAGCCACCAACAATTGCGTTGGTTACCGAATTGAACTCTGCCCAGTTGCGGGCAAAAATTCCGACAAGTGCCAGCTTGACCCCCAGCATGACAGCTGTCCGCAGATCGATGGATTTGACCTGCAGCATTGCATTGAGTGCGACGAACACGACGGCCAGGGTTGCCATCGCCATGCCAATCGTGCCGACAGAGCCAAGCAAGGCCCCGAAGGCCGTCTCACCTGCAGTGGCGAGATAACCCTCAACAGAACCGACGATCCAGGAGACGATACCCATGCTCAGCGGTTGTGTTCGCGGCAGATAGCACGCGCTTTTGACACCTGTTGATGATGCTCTGCATGATAGGGTCGCACGGCTTCAAACAATTCTTGTCGGCCCAGCCCCGCATATCGCGCTTCAAAATCCGCGATGACATCGTCCCAATCGGGATAACGCAGCGCGCAGGCGCAATCTTCCTCAGTCACCACCGCCGTGGACCAACGGTGCTGATACATGGCGTTGACGAGGGCTCGCTCATTCGTCGTCGCGGGGTTCATCTCGACCAGCCAGTCGGGCCGACCGGGGACGATGCAGCCATTGACCTCGCGGTCGGGCTCGGCAGAGGTGTAGAACTCTGGCAGGGTCAAGTCTTGTGCCGCGCTGTCCGCAGGCGCGGGCGGCAGTTTATTCGGGTCGAGATCACGAAGATCCGGCACGGTCTGCGCGAGGGCGGGCATGGCAAAGGTCAGCGCAAGGCCGAGGAGGGCGTGTTTCATATCCGGGGGTCCTGTTCATCGGGAAGGGCGGGGAAATAGAATTGGGTGATGCCGCGCGCGCCGCTGGACCGGCCGGCCTGCACGATCACATCGATCGAATTGGCGATATAGGCGCACATATTGTCATAGGTGAGCGGCAGGTTGGATTTGAGCGCGGCGATGGCGAGGCGCGAGATGGCAAGCTGCGGGGTTTCGGCATGCAGCGTGGTAATCGAGCCGCCATGGCCGGTGTTGATGGCTTCCAGAAACGTCATGGCCTCGGCCCCGCGCACCTCGCCCACGATCAGCCGATCCGGGCGCATGCGCAGCGCGGATGTGAGCAGCGCATCGGTTGAGCGCAGGGGGTTTTCTCGTTCGGAGAGGAGGGTGACAGTGTTGGGCTGGGTGGGCAAAAGTTCTGCGGCTTCCTCGATGGTGATGATCCGCTCATGCGCGGGCACAAAGGAAATCAGCTTGCGCGCAAGCACGGTCTTGCCCGTCGAGGTGCCGCCCGCGACGATGAGGTTCAGCTTATGGGCAATGCAAAAGCGCGCGGCCGCATCGAGATCGCCTGTCGCGACCAGCGTCTTTAGCTCCCGCCCCAAAGCCGCGCGCTGCGCGCCGAGTGAGATTTCCTTGCCATGGAGGAATTTCAGCGCAATTGCCTCGAGCGGAATGCTGGAGAAAAACCGCATCGAGATCGAATGGCCGTGATCGACGACGGGCGGGGCCACGACCTGATAGCGCACCGCGCGCCCCTCATAGAGGACGGAGCCCGAAATAACGGGGCGGCTGCGCCCCAGCGTGCTGTTGCCGGTGGAGGCGATATTGCTCGCCAGATCCCCCATCTCAGTCTGTGTCAGGGTTTGCGCGCTCAGGCGCATGGCGCTGTCGCCTTGCAACTCGACCCAGACGCGGCCATCGGGGTTTACGCACAACTCCACGAGGCTCGGGTCCTTCACGATGGACCCCAGCCGTTCCATTTCCTGCGCGAAATAACTGTTATGCCCGTGGCCCGCCTGGGCCCCCATCAGCCCGTCCATCAGAATATCTCCAGATCGCGGTCGACCATCACTGTGACGCGCGCGCCCTGATCTATGGTGATGATGGGTGGCAGGCTGAGATACTCGCTGACCACAGAGCCAGTCGCATCGCGCAGATCGCCCGAGACGCGGGTGGCCCCATCGCGGGCCATGTCACTCTCCATCTCGCGTGCAGCCAGCGCCGGACCCGAGGAGAGAAGCGAGATCAGCGCGGCCGCGCCAAAACGCTCACCAAAGCGCCGGTTGACGCGGCCCGAGACGCCAGAGCGGCCGATCGCATCGCCGCCATAGGCCGAGATTGTGACAGTTTGATTGTCAGGCAGGATGATGCGCTCCCAGGCGACCATGGCGCGGTATTGCCCGATGCTGACATTGGCCGAATAGCGCCCGATCAAGCGGCTGCCGCGCGGAATCAGGATGCGCGTGCCGTCATAGGAATGCACATCCTGCGTCACCACTGCGCGAATGGGTCCCGGCAGGCTGGAATCTATCGCGGTCTCCAGCGAGGCCTGGATCACGCTGCCTTGGGTCACGGTATTGGCCGGATTGACGATGACGCTGGCGCGCTCGACGGGGGCAGGACGCCCGACGCTGCGCACGAACTCTTCATTGTCATCAAGACGGCTTGCGTCTTGCGCGCTCTCCGCTCCGCCTGATCCCCCGCGCCCGCCAATGGCGAGCATCGGCGAGTTGAGGCGCGCAAGGCGGGCTTCCTCGGCGGCCGCGCGGCGACGCTCCAGCTCTTCGCGCTCCAGATCGCGGGTATCGCCTGCGATCTGGGCGGGCGGTTGCGAGAGCCGTGCCATCTGCAACTCGCTTTCCAGCCGGGTGATTTCCCGGTTGCGTTCCAAGAGCTCGCGGTCGAGCCTGCGCGCGGCCTCTTGCGCCTCGCGCCCGGCCTGATCAGCAGCGGCCTGCATGTCGTGGATCTGGCGCTGCAGATCGGACAGCTCACTGGCGCGCCCGTCATCTGCTGGCGCGGGTGCGTCGCGCAGGGCGGCCAGTTCCGCCTGCATGGTCGCAAGTTGCTCCAGAAGCGCGGTCATCTCGCTTGGGGTCTCGGGCTCTGGCGCAGCGGCTGGTGCAGGCGCGGGTGGCGGGTCACGGCGCGCCATGTCCATATCGCCAAAGGCCGAACCGCCGATCTGGAAATCCTGCGCACTCTGGGTGGCCATGCGCGGGGTGGTCTCGGGACCGCTCAGGGCGAAGTAGACGCCAGCACCGACGACGGCGGCGGCACCAACTATCCCCAGAACAAGCAAAGGCGAATTGGGTTTTGCCGCCTTGGGCGCTGCAAAATCATCTTCGAGCGCCTTGAGGCGGGAGGAGAGGTCGGAGGGATCGCTCATTGCCGCGCTCCCAGATTGGCGATGGCGGTCTCGATCTGGCCCAGCCGCAAGACCCAATAGGGGCTGGTGCCGCTCACGCGGACCGTGCCATCGCGCTGGACCTGGCCGTTGGCGATGCGCTCCATCCCGTCCGAGATTGCGAAAATCGTGGGCATCTCGCGTGCGGTCGCAAAGCGGAAATAGGTGAAGGTGCCATCGTCCCAGACCTCTTCGGGCGTGATCGCGGTCATGGCATTGCCGCCATAGCGGGTGTTGATCACGCGTTGCTCGGGCACGCGCGCCCCGCGCTCGCGGGTCTGATCCGCAGGCACTGTGAAGCGCACGGAATAAAAGGCCGTGTTCCGGGATTCCTGGACCACGAAATAATAGGTCCGCCGGTTGGTGAAGACGGTGATGTTGGTGCGCGCGCCTGAGCGTTTGGGCTTGATGACAAAGGCGCGTCCCCCGGGGACCGCGTCGAAATCGAAGCTTTGTGTGTCACCGGCCACGACCGAGACGATCTCTTCGCCGCGCGGCAGCTCCACTGTGGTGACGCGCTCGAGCATAAGAACAAGGTTATAGACCTGCCCATCGACATAGATCGCATCGCGCACACGGGCATCATGCGGGCCAGCACGCGGGGTGATTTCGGCGGCCAGTGGTCCCATGAGGACCAAAAGGCCAAGGAATGTGCCGGCCGCGAGTTTTGTTGGCGCGCGCATCGGGGCGCCCAGTTTCCGGGGTGCAAATCTCATAGCAAAATCCTCACTCGAACCGGTCAGAGGTGATGGCGTATTCGCGGACCTTGAAGCCGAAGGGGTTGGCCCAGACATCGGCGATCTCGCGCAGTTCCGCAGGCTCGAACTCATAGGCCAGCGTGACGGTGAAATTCCCGATCTGGTCGCCCTCGTTTGAGCGCAGGCGTTTCCTGAGCCGGATCTGGGCGCGGTTGCCCGAGAGGGGGGCAATCGAGATGATCTCGACATCCATGCGGGCAGAGCCATAGCGGTTGGGCGGATAGTTCGGGTTGGCACTGCTCCAGAGGCTGCGCATGCTGGCCGCCGCATCGCCGCTGGAACGCTGCATGACCGAGCGCACGCGCAGATCATTGTCGAGCTGATTAAAAGTCTCGCGGTCGCGCACGTAAGAAAAAATCATGGAATCCGTGACCGCGCGCTCTTCATGCAACGAAATCGCGCGCACCTCCGCCCAGGGCACGGCGGCCCCGGTTGCCGTGTCAAAGGGTACCAGTTGGGGCGTGGGCATCTCATGCTTGAAGGCAACGACCATCATGCCAAGCCCCATCACGGCGCCAAAGCCTGTGGCGCTGAGCGCAATGATCTGCCAGAGCCGCTCGCGGCGCAGTGCGCCAAAGATCAGCTCTTCGGTGACGGTCTCGCCGATATCGGGGATTGCGGGCGCGCGGCGCGCAAACCCCCTCATGGCTGCACCCGCAAGGGCGGCATGGTCAGATCGGAAAACGCCTGTTCTTCGGCCTGCTGGGCGGCGGTTGAGACACCCGCCACGCCATCGGCCATGGTTTGTGCGGCCTGCAGCTCCAGCATCTGCAGCAGAATGATGCCAATCTCAGCCGTGACCAGCGTGTTGTGATCGACGGATTCCTTGATCCCTTGGGTATTGCCGATCTCGCCCACCATGATCTCGATACGCCGCACGCTTGTGTTCGAGCGCTCATGCGCGCTTTGCGCAGCCGCACTGGAAACGACCGCCGCAGAGGCTTGCTGGCCCAGCCGGCGCTCGCCCGTGACGTCGGATTGCGAGAGCTGCTGGACGATGGCGGGCGACAGACCCGTGTTGGTCAGCACACGCTCGACCGAGGCTGCCATATCCCCGCAGCCGCCCGAAAGCGCGCTCATCAGATCGCCTTGCGAGAGGCTGCTGACCACGCCGGTGAGGCTTTCAAAATTCTGCTGCAACAGGCAATCGAGATCGCCGCCCCTCAGGAGCGACATCGGGTTCTGGCTGGTCAGAATGCCGTAGATGTCCTGCATCTGGGTAAGCTGGTCGCCGAGCAGATTGACCTGTTCCAAAAGCGCGTCGAGCTGGTCGGTCTGAATGCCGAGATCATCGAGCATATGCTTGAGTTGCTGGACCTGGTTGGTCAGGCTTTGGGCATCGAATGTCGGCACGCCTTGGGCGAGAACAGCTGTGGGCGCGAGGGCTGTGAGGGGTGCAAGGGCAAGACCCAGTGCCGCTGCCAAAGCAAAACGGCTGGTTCGCACGCGTGCACTCACTCCGGATTTCGGACGGGCTGCGATCAGGGATGACATATACGCAGGGCGCATCTCAGAACTCCTCAAGGGTCAAATCGGCAAAACGTTTCTCATCGGCCATCTGGGCGATGACCATCAGCTGCTGCGCACTCAAAGGCTGGGCGCGCGCGGCCTGCATGCGCATCGACAAGACCAGGAGCCGCCCGATCTCGGCGCGGGCATAGGTGTTGAGCGCCTGGGCCTCGGCCCAATCCTCCCCCTGCCCCACTTGTGTGACGATCGCGGCCAGCCGTTCGGCCGCATGCCGGATATTGGCGTGACCGAGTTCCGCGTAGCCGATGGCGGCCATGCCGCGCAGACCTAGCTCTGCATTGGCCATATGCGCGGCCGAGATCGTGCCAAGCGCGTCTTCGCCACCGATGAGGCGCAGGTATTCGTTGTATTTGCGCGGGATCACCTGGACGTAATTCTGCGTCTCGGCAAAGGGCGGCACGCCACCATAGTGCTGCACGCGGCCCAGCCCTGCGTTATAGGCGGCCAGCGCCAGGATGATATCACCGCCCAGCTGATCGAGGCGGCGCGCGAGATAGCGCCCGCCGCCTTGCACCTGCACCAGCGGGTCCGTGCGGTAGGACGGGTTGATGCCCAGATCACTGGCCGTGCCGGGCATGATCTGGGTGAGCCCATATGCGCCCACATGGGATTCGGCGGCCGGATTGAAGCGGCTTTCCTGCCAGATCAGCGCTTGCAAGAGCGCGCGCCATTGCACGGGTGAGAGCCCCGCGCGGGAAACGCCTGGGTGGTGATAGGTGTCGCGCGCACCTTGAATGATGATTTCCTCGACGTTTTGGCGCGCATCACCAAAAAGCTGCCGCGCGGGCAGGCTGGTCTCAGTGTCGGGATAGACCTGGGCCGCGGCACTCTCTGTCCCCTGCCCGGCCTCAAGGCTCTGGATCGTAGCATTCATGCTTTGCGCTGCGATTGTGCCGCTCTCGATGATCGCATCAAGCTGCGCCAGTTGCTGGCGTTTGATCTCCTCGATGCTGGCGCGCTGATCCCCCTTTCCAATCTGCAGCGCCTCATCCTGCAGGCGCTCGGCGAATTGGCGGGCCTGTTCTGCCGCTTGGGCGGCATCAAAGATCGGCACACCTTGCGCATGCGCGGGTTGACCCGCCCCTGCACCCAAGCCCGCAATGAGGACAAGATGCGCGAGAGCTGCTGCGCGCGTGGGGGGCAGGTCACGCATCGCGCGCAGCCTCACGCGCCCAGAGCTCCGGGAGCGGCGTGAACGTGCACCGCGTCGTGCCATCCGCGCGGAAGCATTCCGAGCGCACGGGGGCGGCAGGTGTGGTGGCACAGCCTGCCACGACAGAGGTCAGGATCAGCAATAATACGGCAGGTCTCATGTCGCCCGTCTCCAAAATTCAGGGGTTTCGCGGTAATCCTTGCCGACCACGGCCTCGCCGGATTTGAGGCCGCCGAGCACGGCGAGATAGTCGCCCAGCGGGGCGAGGCCTGCGTCGATGATATGCGCACCCTGATCATCGCGTATGAGCGCGAGATGCGAGGCGGGGAGCGCGTTCATCATCACATCGAGCTCTTTGTCACTGAGCGCGAGAGGGCCGTAATCGCCGGGCTTGGCGCGCGAATTGGGCAGCAGAATTTGCGTCGGCAGGGCCTGAATGATCGTGCTGCCCACCCGCGACTTGTCGAGTTGCGAGGCAAACTGCGTCATCATCACGACGACCGTGTTCTGTTTGCGCGCGGTGACCAGCCAGTCTTCGAGCTTGTTTGCAAAGTAGCTGTTGTCAAACGCCTTCCAGGCCTCATCGATCAGCACGATGGTGGGGCGGCGATCCTCGATCTTGCGCTCGATGCGCCTAAAAATGTAGCTCAGCACCGCCATGCGGGCGGTCTCGTTATCCGCGTCCAGAAGCCCTGTCAGATCAAACCCCACCACATCGCCGTCCAAAGAGAATGTATCCTCAAGGGTTGTGCCAAAGACCCAGCCAAAGCGCCCCTGCGGGGTCCATTCCCGCACCCTCTCGGCCAGATCGCCACCATCATCGACCGAGCGGAACTGACCTGCGAATTCCGTCCAGTTGCGAAGGGAGGGATCGCTGGCCTCAGAATTGCGGCGCACGATGGCCTGGACCGCATGGGTCTGCTGGGGGGTGAGCTGCGCGCCGCGCGATTCCAGCAAGCTGATCAGCGCATCGGTCAGCCATTCGCGCCCTGCCGCATCAGTTTCCACCCAGAGCGGGTTCAGACCCGTGGCCTCGCCTGCCTTGATCGATTGATAACTGCCCCCGAGCGCGCGCAGGCCCATCTCGAGCCCGTAGCGATAATCGAACGCAAAGATGCGCGCGCCTGTGCGCCGGGCCTGCGCCATAAGAAACGTGGCCAGCACCGATTTGCCTGAGCCCGAACGGCCGAGAATGATCGTATGCCCGCTGGTAGGTTCAGAGGCGGGGCTGCCCTTCTCATGAAACGAGAAGCGATAAGCCGAGCGCTCGGGTGTGGGGAACATCGTGATCGGCGTGTCCCAAGGCGTGCGTGCGCGCGATTTACCCAACTGCGTGCGGTGGAGGGCCGCCATATCGGCGAAATTGAGATTGGTGATCGTGGCGCGGCGCGCGCGGTAGCTGGCATTGCCGGGGCTTTGGGCAAAATAGCTTGCGCGGGCCGAATATGTCTCCATCATCAACTTCACACCGACGGAGGCTGCGATATTGCGGATTTCGGCCGCGATACTGTCGAGTTTTTGCTCACTCTCGGCGAAGGTCGCGACACTCATATGGTGATCGCCAAAAATCAGGCGTTCAGAGGCCAGATCATCAGCGGCTTGCACCAGATCGTTTTGCAGTGAGATCGCAGCATCATCGCCTGCGCGCATCATCCGGATCTGGCGTTTGATCCGGTCGCCCATCACGCTTGAGTTCACCGGCGTGAAGCTATGGGTCACGACCATGTCGATGGGGAGCGCCAGATCGTCGAACATCGAGCACCAGGTCTGGCTGGGGTAGTTCTTGACGGTGAAAATCTGCCCGATGCGGTCCGCGCCCGAGCCGCCAGAGATCAAAAACTTGTCACTTTGAAACGTGACGCGCTTATTTGCCACGTCATCAGCGATGGTGGAGGGAAAGCCGCGCGGATAGGTCGGTACATCAAAGCCCGTGTTCAGCGATTCCAGAAATCCCAGCAACTCGCCCGAAGAGGCGGTCAAAAGCCGCGCTTCCATCTCGGTCAGGCTTTGGGTCAGAAACTCCACCACTTCTTTGAGCCGCGCGATCTGGCGGAGGCTCTGATCGCTCCCCTGCCCCGCACGCGCTTTGCGCAAGAGCGGCAGGCGCTCGAGCATTGTGGGGCGCTTGACCACGGTGATGGTGAGCGTGCGGTCGCGCAAGCCAGCCTCGCGCAGATGCGCTTGCCAGCGCGCATCCAGCGCCTCGGCAAAACCGCCCGCCTCCATCGGCTTCAGCTCCACCGGCACGCGGGCCGAGACCTTGTGGACGTAAAAGGAAAACCCCGCCCCGCTTTGCGCGATCACGGCCGCAATGATCGCGCGGGTCTTGTCGAGGCGGCCATCCGGGGCGGTGAAGCTGTTGGCCCCGCTGACCCGGATGCATTGCATATATTCCCCGCCACGCGTGAGGATCGTGTGATCATCGACAAGTTTGACGTATGGCAGATGATGCGCGAGGCGAGCCTCGTCTCCCGCCCAAGCTGGCAGGATGTGCGCGGCGGCCGCGCCTGCGCCGAGATCACGGGGCATAGGAATCTCCGTTCCAGATTTTGCGGTTCTTTGTGGGCCGCGTGTGTTCCGAGACCACGCGAATGACCTCGACAAAGGCCGGGTCCCATTGTGCGGCGAGCCAGAGCGCCGGATAGGCGGCAGCTGACAGGGCAAAAGCCCAGAGCGACTGCGACCAGATGAGTGCCAGCACTGACCCAAATATCCAGAGCACCGCATAGAGGATGGGCAGACCCAGCATTTGCGCAGGCCGCACGAGACCCAGAAACAAGGTGGAGCGTTCACACATCATCCGCGCCCGTCACGTCTGCCAGATGGCGCTGACGATGGTCGCGGCACTGGCCACGATGGCGATGGCGATCACCACGAACATCGCCTGGCGGAAATCGATGATCCCGAAAAACCACGACAGCCCAATGCCCACCACGGCCAATGTGGCGATCGCGATGCCCAGAGGGCCTGTGATCGTATCGATGATGCCCTGCAAGAGGCTTGTGACGGGGTTGAGGTCGATCGATTGCGCAAGCGCGGGGCTGGCTGCCAGCAACAGGGCGATAATGCCGACGCTTGCGGCAATGGCCCAGGGCCGGGTGGTCGGTGTCTTGGTCATAGTGTCTCTCCTTGGAGGCGGTCAAAAACAGCCATGACCTTGCGGACATGACCAATGGTCTCGGGGTAAGGGGGGATGCCGTCATGGCGGATCACGGCGCCAGCGCCGGCATTGTAGGCCGCGAGTGCCAGCTCAGGGCTGCCGAATTGCGCCAGTCGCATCAGCAGATAGCGCGCAGAGCCGTCGAGATTCTGCGCCATGTCATGGGGATCGACGCCGAGGCTGCGCGCCGTATCGGGCATCAGCTGCCCCAGCCCGATCGCGCCTGCATTTGAGAGCGCATTCGGGTTATAGGCGCTCTCGATCTCGATATTGGATTGAAACAGTGCCGCCCAGTCAGACGCACTGAGGCCTGTTGCGCGCAAGGCCTCGTGGCCTGCATACCGTGCTGCTGTCTCAGAAATCAGGGCGAGGATTTCGGGGCGGGCGCGCGGCGCGGCCCGTGCAGCTGTCCGATCAGAGTGCGGCCTCTCGGGCGTGTTCGGCACAAGTGCTGACTCGCGCAGGGGCGCGATCAGCTCGCCGCCGGAATAATGCTTGGCAAAGCTACGCGTGGTCTGGGTCGGGCCCAAGCTGCCATCGGCGCCAAAGCGCAGGATCAGCCCGTCGCCCGCCAGTGCCGGGGTGGCGAGGCTCAAGGTCAGAGACAACGCTGCCGACATGATCGCGCGCAAGACCACAGACGAAATCACGGGCCGGATCACAGTCGGGACCACTGCCCCGGGACAAGCATTTACGCGCACCAAAATTCACACTCCACAACCTGCAGATCGCAGGGGCAAAGCCGCGCGTGATCCTGATGCTGATCCAGACCCCTGCGCCGCGATCGGCACAGCCGCTCTCCTGCCGCGCAACAGGGATTGCGCGGCCTTGGATCGAGGGGTGTTTCGCGTGCCACGCACCCGAAATCACCCGCCCTCTGTCGACAGATTGTCTGAACAGCCCCTCAAGGATCGCGGGGGCTCATGGATTAAAAAAACACCCTGGGGTTGAGTTCCTCGAGGCGCAATTCGGGCAGCATGCAGACAGGCGAAGCCCGCGCTGTAACGGCAGCACTGCAGTCTGATTATCGATGTATTCTAATACCTTATACCCTCTTTTGCACTTGCAGAAAAATCGCTCCTCCGACATAGGCAGGCGGGCATTTGATGCACGCTATAGTCGATGAGGTGATTTCTTCAATCTTCTATTAGTTGTGTTGGCGCGCTGTTTAGACACCCAGTTCTTGAGGGGCAACCCAGAAAATACAACCATGAGACGATTTGTGTTTACCTTGTATTCTAGCCTGTTTCGCAGGGCTTCCGCACCAATGCAGCTGCAGCATTTCGCAGGCTTTGTGGGACGGTGGCGCGGCGCGGCTATGGCGCTTCTCAGGCGCGCTCCGCGCCGGTTTTGCGCCCGCGACTCACCCCCGAATCAGATCGCCCGTGGCGGTTTCGGGCGCGGGCGATTCGCGCCTCGCGTGTGGAGCTGGCCGAGGCGGTCGGCCATCCGGGCGAGTTTTGGACTGGTGATGCTGTGCGCGGCCGCCACTCCGCCCCAGGCCCAGAGTGATGCGGGATTCTGTCTCCCGCTGACCCCGCCGCTCTTGCCGAGCGACACTCGACTGATGCGGGAGTTCGCGGACCTCCTGCGCGACGAGTTCGAACAGTACCTCTCGGAAGTCACCCTGTATTTCCGCTGCCTTGATGAGGAACGCGCTCGCGCCTGGCGCGAGGCGGCCGAGGTCACAGCGCAATATGGCGCGTTTCTCGAGACCCTGCGCGCCGCACCGCCATGAGGACAGCCCGCAGATTCTTCGCGAAGTCAGGCCTCATGCGCCCGGCACCTTCGTCACACTCCCACTCAAGAACAGGAAAACTGATCATGTTCACACCGCGCGCGGCGGCCCTGCTGCTTGCACTCACGGCCACCGCACTTCCTGCGCCCAAGGCGCATTCCTATCCGATCGATTGCGCCATCCTTCTTTGCCTGGCGGGCGGGTTCCCTGCGAGTGCGGAATGCATGGCCGCGAAAGCCACGATGATCCGGCGCATCACGCCCTGGCCGGTCACACCGCCCTTGCAGCTCTGGAACTGCCCGCTTGGTTTGCCCGCTGGCTTTGTGCCCGCCCCTGGCAGTCCGGAAATCCGCCTTGGCCCGGACGGGCTGACCGATGAGGTGCGCGGCTACCGCGATGCGATCGAGATCTATCATATCCGCACATCACCGCCGATGAGCAGTGACGATCCGCCGAACTCCTGGCGCGATCACACGCAGCGCGGCGTCTATCTGGAAGATGGCAGCCACCGCTGGGTCAGTGCCAGTTTGCGTCATGGGCCGGAATGGTTGGCCGGGTCCGATCGCATCCGGCGCGTACCGATCCAGGTCTGCGCACGCGAGACCGATAATGGCTGCTGGGAGTGGCGCGTCTCGCATTATGAGAATTGGCCCGGTGGCGGGTTCTGGGGCGGATACGGGCGCGTGGTCGCCATCCGCTATGAGGACCATGAAGGTCGCAAGCATACCGAGTTCGTGAATTACTAATCCCTGCAGGCCTGCGCACGTCACCTACGCGGGTCCGACACGCCCCACCAAAAAAGGCACCATCTCACCACAAAAGTAAAACCCCCGCAGGAAACCTACGGGGGAGATACAGGCTCTACCAACTCCAAGGTGCCAGCCTTGGAAACCTCAACGAAAACCAGCGGTTGAGTAGCCTGACATCTCCCCAATCGCAAGTGGAAAAACGCATCTTGTGCGAATGATCCCGCGCGGCCGGTTTCTTGCTCTCATCAGAAGCAAGACCCATGACCAACACCCCAAAGCCGCTCAAACCTTCATCCGCAAGTTTCCGCACCTATCTCGAGGAGGTCGTGCGCCCGCTGCTCAAAGCCCATGTCAGCCGCGCGCAAGTCTCGGTCCTGATCGATCTTCTGGGGTTTCTCGAGCAGCAGCGCTATGATTTCTCGGCCGGGCGGGCGTTTCAGACGCGGCCCTTGGCGAATGCCGCACTGGCCGAGCGCTTCAGCGTCACTGTGCGCTCGATCCGGCGCTGGTTGGCTGATCTCGAAAGCCTCGGCCTCATCGCCCGCGAATACCGCAAGAACCCGCATCATCGATACAAGAACCTGCTCAACCGTGTACGGCTCAAAGGCTTCTGCGACTGGTTCAAGCGCAAGCTGCAAGCCACCCCGGACAGCCCCTGTCCGCCCAAGAAGAAAGATTTCCAAGATAAATCAATTACCCCTGACAATCATCAGGATCAGAAGAGCGCCCCGCCATTTCCGGCCTCTGGCGGCATCACCTATGACACCTTCTGGGCCGATCTGGCCCGCAACCACCTCCCCAGCGGGCGATCGCGGCCCTGCATGAACAGGATTGCCGAGAAATTCAGGGGCAATCTCGCCCGCTATGCCGTCAGTTTCGACCATCCATCAGTCAAAAGCCGGTGGGTGAATTTCTGCAAGGCCGCGCGGCCGGTAGCGTGAGAGGTATGGGCAAGTAACGCGGGGCGCCTCAGTTCGCGGTCGTGAATAGCGCGCACTTACGCAAGCTGGCCAGGAGCCGCATGGCGCTCGCACCCGCCTTCCTTCAGCGGAATGCTGGCTGTCGTGCAGCCCATCTCCGCGAGGAAGCTTACAAGGCCGACAATTGTCTTGAACTCGCGTGTCTTGAGAATACTGCGACTGGTCACAAGCCGCATGGCATGGCGGCCATCTTCAGTCACAGCGCGCGCCATCCAGACGCCATACCATGTGTTGTGGCGCTTCTCGGCGGTTTGGCTGCAGACCACCTCCAGCAAATACCCATTCGCCAAAACACCACGCAGCACTTCCTCGGTTACCACATTGGGCTGGTCATCGCGCGCCTCTATCATTTCGGATCCTTTCTTGACCGTGCAAAACCTATCGATGGCGGGGCATAGGGCATCTCGTGGGGCGTAACAACAAGAATGATAACAAAGCGCTTCGATAGTTTCATGCATATTGTATTGTGGGCCGGTCAGCCCGTGGACAAATCGGCATACCGAGCGGCACACTGAGGTCATGATGACGGCCAAGCGTTGCGGTCGCACGCAGCCATCGCGCCCGCGATCAAATGCCTGCGCGTCTGGCACCGTTGCGATCCCGCCGCTATGGTCGACATCGCGCGAGCGAGGGCTGTGATTTCTCGTGAAAACATTATTTGGAGAGAGAAAATGCGCATTTTGACGATCATCGCGGCCCTGTGCTGGGTATCGCTGGCCCAAGCCGAGCCGCTGCGGATCGCGAGCTGGAATATCGAGCATCTGGTCGCCAGCACTGACAGCGGCTGTCGGCCGCGCAGCGAGGCGGATTTTCAGCGGGTGCGTGATGTCATCACAGACGTCGATGCCGATATCTGGCTCTTGCAGGAAATCGAAGGGGAAGCCGCCCTTGCCCGGGTCTTTGACACAGATGACTGGGTTGTCCACCTCGAGGAGCGCCGCCCGGGCCGCTCCTATCCCGAATGCCGGCACACACCCGGTCAGCACCTGTCCATGCAGGCCACCGCAATTGCGCTGCGCGCAGGCATCGCGCATCGCCGCCTGCCCGATCTCAAAGCACTCGATGTCTCAGGGCGTGGATCCCTGCGTCACGGTGTGCTGATCGAGTTGACAGGTCCCCGCCCTCTCACCATTCTCAACACCCATCTGAAATCCGGCTGCTTTGAAGGCACGGGGCGTCAAGCCTGCGGTGACCTCTTCGCGCAACTGCCTGTGTTGCGCGACTGGTATGACGCGCAAAACGGGCCCGTCCTCATTGGCGGCGACCTGAACCGTCGCCTTGAAGTTCCAAATGATGCCTTCTGGGCCGTTCTCAACGAATACAACGATCTGCACATCGCCGGAGCCGGTATCCGGCCCAACTGCCTGCCCCAGTATCGGGAGTTCATAGATTTTCTGATTCTGAACGATGACGCGGTCGGTGCGAAGCTGCAGGGCTCGTTCGTCGAGACAACCTTCAGTGGGCCAATCGCCGACTATCCCTCAGATCACTGCCCGATCTCGGTCGATATCGACCTAGGAAAATTGTGATGGCATGAGCTTCGGTACTGATCAGGTAATCCCCCCGGAATTTAAGGGGCTGCAAAAGTAGAATTTTCTCGGCAAGATGAACGAGGAGAATTCGAATGAAGACAAGCAGATACACTGATGAAGAGGGGACCGTGGCCCCTGATGGGGCCGCGTAAGCCCCGATGAGCAGATCATTGCGATTCTGCGGCAAGCCGAAGGCGGTGTGCCAGTGGCGCAGCTGTGCCGTGAGCATGGCATGAGCGATGCCTCTTTCTACAAATGGCGGGCCAAGTATGGGGGCATGGATGCATCGATGGTCAGCCAGATGAAGGCGATCGAGGACGAGAACCGCCGCCTGAAGCGCATGTATGCCGACCTGAGCATGCAAAACGACCTGTTAAAGGAAGTCCTTGGAAAAAAGTGACAGGGCCACCCATGGAACCACAAGCGGGTTTACCGGATCTACTGCCAGCTGGAATTGAACCTGCGGATCAAGCCCCGCAAACGGCTGAAACGTGAGAAACCTGACGTTCTGGCCGTGCCCGACGCACCGAATGTGACCTGGTCCATGGATTTCGCTTCGCGGACCTTCGGTTCATGGCCGACCCATTGGGTGATGGCCGTGCGTTCCGGCTTCTGAACGTGCTGGATGATTTCAACCGTGAAGGTCTGGGGATCGAGGTTGATTTCTCGCTTCCTGCCGAACGGGTGACACGCAGCCTCGACCGGATCATCGAATGGCGGGGAAAGCCGGGCACGATCAGGGTCGACAACGTCCTATGCGCGGAATAACTGGCTGATTTGGCATCAGGTCATTGTCGTCTCGAGGCGTCTCGACACGTTAAAAGCATGGCTCAGTTCGGCGTTTTGGTCAACGACAGTCTCTCCCATAACAAACACAGAGTACGCCTTTGCGGCTCTCACCGTCCTTAAGACGAGATCATCGGGTCGCTAACACAGAAGGCCTGAACATTATCTACGAGGTCAGTTGCCTGCCTCCACGGCCCTTACAGAGAAAGGTCCTTCTGCGATCGATCACCCCTCAAAGAAGGGGCGATAGGGTTCGCCATTTTTGATGATCCCGTGAACAGTACGGGCCATTTTGGCGGCGATTGCGGTATATGCCTTTCGGCGCAAATGGGTGTTTTGTCTGTCCTTGGAAATGTAGCGCTCGAACTTATCCCGGAAGCTGTTGGTACGTTGAAGAATTGCAACCTGACCGGCCATCCACAGGGTACGGCGCAAGCCGGCGTTCCCGTATTTTGACAGCTTGGTTTGGCCACGGAATGTGCCGGACTGGATGGTTGCCAGGTCCAGACCGCAGAACTTCAGAAATTGCCGGTGGTGTCCAAAGCGGCGCAAGTCGCCAACTTCTGCGAGGATGGTCAGAGCGTTTATCGGGCCGATCCCAGGTATTGATGTCAGCAACTGATAATCAGGCAGATCTTTGAGAAGCGCGACGGCGCGAGCTTCGATTTGATTGCGTTGCGCAATGAGGCTGCGACCTTCTCCCAGAACCAAGCGGAACATACTGATAGCATCAGAATCTGGAGCAACCGGCAATCCTACAGAAGACTTGGCTGTCTCGTAAATATCTGCAAGTAAACGCTCTTTCGCAACCTTGCGCCCCACAACATCCCAAGCGTCAGTGGTGAATGCGTCCATACCCATGGCGGTGATAATGTGCGGCGATGGATAGCGTTCAAGGAATGCAAAGAACCAATCACTGCGCGAGCTGCGATGAAAGCGGTCAGCTTCGGGAAAGTACAACGGCAAATAATGTGTCAGCACGCGGTGCCAAAGCTCGGTCTTTGACTTGGAAACGATATCATGGGTTTTGGACAGCTCTTGAATGTCATTCGTGCCATGCACTAATGGATCATGATAAAACTGCTCGTTCCCGATCTCCATCATATGCAGGATGACCTGGGCGTCTTTGGGATCGTTCTTATCCCAGCTGTTATTGAGGGCTTCCCGCGTGCGCGCCAAAGCCACCGACGACACGAGCTTAACTTCAAAGCCTGCGGTTGCCAGATGATACGCCAGAGAACGATGATAATTGCCGGTGGCTTCAAAGGCGACACGAACTGGGCGACCGTATTCCTTCAACACGGTGATGAGGCGGTTGAAATCGGTGAGCTGGTTGAGGACGGTTAAACGGCGTCGGCGTTTCTTATCTGGAACAGCGATCAAAACTTCATGCCGGACCTTGGCGATGTCGATAGCCACTAAAACGGGCGCAGCTTGTGCAACAATAATCTCGGTCATGGTCGGTCTCCTTTACGGTGTGGTTTTTGCAAAACCACTGTAGGGACCTGAGACCCGGCTATGACCACCTGCTGCGCAATTTGAGGGCAGCGCAGGCGGTCATAGCCTCTCAACCAGCGTCGTTCCGAAGGTGTTATGGCCCCGAATACATCAGCGAAACGCTGAGAAAATGGGCTGAGAAACATGATGTTACGATCCAGCACATCCAACCCGAGCAGCCCCAGCAGAACGCCTACGTCGAGCGTTACAACCGGACGGTTCGGCATGAATGGCTGGACCAATACATCATCGAAAGCATCGAGGAGGCCCAGGATCAAGCCACGCAATGGCTATGGACTTACAACAACGACCGCCCCAACATGGGCATCGGCGGCATCATGCCCGCCATGAAACTGACAACGGCTGCGTAAATTCTACCGATGCACCCCGTTAAAAAGGGGCGATTACCCATGAGGTGCGGGCAGCTGCGGGGGCGCTGGGGGGGCAGTGTCTTCCTCAGATGCGATGGCAGGCGCCGTCCCAAAAACAGAGCCTCAAGAACAGAGGCCCGCGCTGTCGGGTTGGGCGAGAGGTAAAGCTGCGCAGTCTGCACCGGGTGCCGTAGCCTTAGAAGGGAGAGCATGGCCGAATTTTTTGGCCTTGGTCTCAAGATAGTGCAAATTGAAGGGGTTGGGCGGAATGACCAAGGGCTCTACGCTACTAACAGTGATGCCATGACGTTGCAGGCTTGAGGCCTTTTCCGGATTATTCGTTAACAGGCGTACTGTTCCGTGCCCCAACGCCCGCAGGATTTGCGCAGCATGTGCGAAATCACGTGCATCTGCTGGAAAACCAAGCGCATGGTTGGCCTCGATGGTATCCATGCCTTGATCCTGCAAGGCATAGGCAAGCATCTTGTTGGCGAGACCGATCCCCCGCCCTTCATGGCCGCGCATATAGATCAGAATACCGCCCAAAGACGCCCCAAGCTGACGCAGGCTTTCATCTAGCTGGGGGCCACAATCACAGCGCATTGATCCGAAGGCATCGCCCGTAAGGCACTCAGAGTGAATGCGTACCAGAGGTGCGCCGATAGACTCGCCATGGGATACCAATGCGAGATGCTCGATCCCGCCGAACTGGCTGCGATAGGAATGTACGCGAAACGGTCGATCTGAATGGGGGGTGGGCAGATCGGCCACCGCGACGAGGTCCAGTTCGGCTTCATTGCGGAGCCGATGCCTGTTCAGATCTTCGAAGGTAAGTGTCGGCAGGTTGTGGCGGACGGCGAACGCTAGGGCGTCTTGTGGTAAAAGCGATCGGAGTAAAACAGCGAGTGCCATTCCTGAATTGCGTGCGACTTCGGTGGCGATATCTGCAGGTTCGGTCAATTGCATCGGCCAAGCTTTAGTGGCGATCGATATCTCGAAGGAAGGAAGGTTCGGATTAGGAATCTCCCAGTTCTGCTCGACCGCTGTCGTGGCCAACTGAAATCCGCCCGTACCGTTGGCAACCATGAACGCTGCCGCCGTTGCGGTCACACACTCGGCTGCCAAGATTAGATAGCCCATATTGGCCTGATCGAGCAACAGGACGATTCCGCCGCGCCGGAACTCTTCCAAAGCTAAAGAGAAGGTTTGCATAGGCGCTCCACATATTTTGCCAGAACATCGTTCTCGACGTTGAGAAGATCGCCCACTTGTCGCGCGTGAAGATTGGTATGTGCCCAAGTGTGCGGGATGATCGTCAATCCGATCCTGCATTCATTCGAGGAAAGGTCTTTGACGCTGTTGAGCGTCAGGCTTATGCCGTCCAGTGTGATCGATCCTTTTTCGACGCAGTATCTGGCCAAGGCGGGCGGAAGCCGGATCTCGATCCGAAAGGCCCCTGCTTCCGGTACGATCGACTCAAGCAGGGCCAGACCATCCACATGGCCCTGGACGATATGGCCCGAAAGGCGGGTCGACATCGAAACTGCGCGCTCAAGGTTGGCCTGGTCTCCGATGCGAAGGGTGTCGAGGTTCGAGCGTCGCAAGGTTTCGGTACTAGCGTAGAATTGCGCGCGCCCCGCAGTGTCGAAGGTGACAACGGTCAGGCATACCCCGTTGACGGCAATGCTTTCCCCAAGGACCAGATCGGGAAAGCCGGTGGCAATGTCGAGTGTCATGCTGCCGTCCGACATTATCGCATCGTAGATCGTACCAAGGGTTTCGATGATGCCGGAAAACATGGATGGGTTCCTATTGGCCGTGCCGGTTGGCTGGTGGCCTTCGGCACGGAATCCAAAGGCCGTTCTTGGCGTCGCAGATATTGCTGTGGAGGGCTTCGACTGTCAGACCTTCAGGTCGGCGACCATCCGAACGGCTATCGCCGCTTCGGCGCCCTTCTTCAAGAAATGATCGAAGAAGAAGTTGTGATGGATTTCCGAGTCGTGGAAATGGTGCGGAGTCAGGCTTACCGAGAACGTCGGGACGCCTGTTGCCATTTGTGCATCCATAAGCCCAGTGACCACAGCGTGCGCAACAAAGTCGTGCCGGTAGATACCTCCATCCACGACGAGGGCTGCGGCTACGATGGCATCAAAGCGCCCCGTCTCGCCAAGCTTCTTTGCCAGCAAGGGCATCTCGAATGCGCCCGGCACGTCATAAATATCGATGGACACCTTTCGTCCTGCGGCGGTCATGTCTGCTTCGAACCCTTTCAGCGTCTGGTCTACGATGTCGGGGTGCCAGCGGGCTTTGATGAAGGCTACGTTCAGGGTATCGGTCATAGCGCGGATTCCTTGGATTGGTCCGGTTTTCATGGTGGTGGCAGGTTTGCCACCATATGTTCATGAAGACAGCTAAGGTCAGTGTGAGACGACGGTAAACTGTCTCTTGTGCGACAGTTCGCTGCGAGCGATGTGACACCGATTTTCCGCACTGAAACCGCTTTTTCTCATTGAGACGGCTTGTCCGCGTTTCATGTCTCTCTGTGAGACTATGCTTCTGTGCTCACAGAGGGTTGTTCGGCAACTATTTGAGTAGCGCTGTCCTAGCCGCAGACGAATAACGGAAGTGCAATGGCGGCAAATGCTCGTGCACATACTGGCGCTGCACTGATTTTTTAAACTCCGACCTCTTTGATCATGCCGCGAGCGATGATAAGTTGCTGAATTTGGGTCGTGCCTTCGTAAATCCGAAAAAGGCGTACGTCGCGGTAGAAGCGTTCAATTCCGTAATCAGAGATGTAGCCGGCGCCGCCGTGAATTTGTACCGCGCGATCTGCGACGCGGCCGACCATTTCGGACGCGTACATCTTGCAGCAGGCCGCCTCGGTCGAAACGTTCTGACCTGCATCTTTGCGGCGTGCGGTTTCCTCGATCATGCAGCGAGCAGCGAAGGCTTCGGTTCGGCTGTCGGCAAGCATCGCCTGGATCAGTTGTTTTTCGACGATGGGTTCGCTGAACTGCTTGCGCTCCATGGCGTAACGCAGGCTGTCTCGGATCAGCCTTTCTGCTGCGCCGGTGCAGACGGCCGAGATGTGCAGACGACCACGGTCGAGCACCTTCATCGCCGTCTTGAAACCAAGACCTTCGCGCGCGGGCCCCCCGATGATAGCACTTGCAGGAACGCGACAATCTTCGAGGATCACGTCGCAAGTATGCGACCCTTTTTGCCCCATCTTGCGGTCGATCGGGCCAAGGGAAAGTCCGGGGGTTCCGGCTTCAATAAGGAACGCTGTAACGCCAGAAGATGTCTTGGAGGCTGGGTCAGTGCGGGCGAATACCGTGAACAGCCCGGCACGCGGAGCATTGGTGATGTACCGCTTGGTGCCGTGCAAGATGTAATCATCTCCTTCACGACGCGCCGAGGTTCGCAGCGACCCCGCGTCCGATCCCGCCTCTGGCTCGGTCAGCGCAAAGGAGGCAATCAACTCGCCGGTTGCGAGACGGGGAAGATAAGCGGCTTTCTGTTCAGGCGTGCCGTCGATGATAATGCCCTGCGAGCCAATCCCATTGTTCGTACCCACGAGCGAACGGAAAGCTGGCGAGGTTTGTCCCAGAACGAAAGCTGCCTGAACCTCTTCGGTCATCGTCAAGCCGATGCCGCCGAATTCTTCGGGGATTGAGAGGCCGAAAAGCCCCATGTCGCGGATTTCCTGCACAAGCTCCGACGGGATGGCGTCGTCTTCCGCAATCTTTTCCTCGTTTGGGATCAGGCGCTCTTTGACGAAGCGGTCGAGGGTATCGAGAAATTGCGCCAGTGTTTCGGCATCAAGGCTCATGTCTTTTCATCCTCAGATTTAGGTGTGGTTTCGTTTAACAGCCCCCTGCTAATCCGCACATTGCACGATTGAGCCATGTCATCCGACTGTAGGCGTTGCAGAAGAGACAGTTGTCTGCAGCGAACCCTGCACCTCTATTTCCTCATATCGCAGTCTCCAATGCGCTGCGAATTTGAACATTAGGGAGGAGAAACCCAATGAAGGCTTTGCGCTTTCACGCTGCCAAGGACCTGCGGGTCGAAGACATCGCGCTGCCGACCGAGCCGGCCGACGACGAGGTCGTCATCAAGAACCGCTTCGCCGGCATCTGCGGGACGGACTTGCACGAGTACGCCTATGGCCCGATTTTCGTGCCCAAGGACGCTGAGGGCAAAACCGCCGCGCCGCAGGTTCTAGGGCATGAATACGGTGGGGTGGTCACCAAGGTCGGCAAGAACGTAACCCATGTGAAAGTGGGCGACCGAGTTTCTGTCCAGCCCTTCATCACGCCGCGGGGCGGGGATTACTATTCGGATCTCGGACATTTCAATCTGTCAGATCAGATGCAACTTGCCGGGCTGTCATGGATAGGCGGTGGAATGGCGACTGACAGTTTGCTAAAGAGTTATAACGTCTACAAGGTGCCGGAAAACATGTCAGACGAGGATGCAGCTTTGGTCGAACCTACGGCGGTTGCAGTTTACGGTGTCGAACGTGGCGGTGTGACAGCCGGCGATTCCGTGCTGGTGACTGGTGCTGGCCCTATTGGACTTTTGACCCTTTTGGCAGCCCGCGCTGCGGGTGCTGTTCAGCTGTTCGTGTCGGACCCTAACGCTACGCGTCTGGAGATTGCCAAGCAGATCATCCCCGACGTCACTACTATCAACCCCCGCGAGCAGAATGTCGGTGATGTGATCCGTGCGGCGACCGAAGGCAATGTCGGCTGCGATGTGGCGCTGGAATGCGTGGGCAATACGCTGGCGCTCCAGGCCTGCGTCGATGCGGTGCGCAAGCGCGGCTCGGTAGTGCAAATCGGCCTGCACGCGGGCGAAGCGCCGTTGAACTGGTTCAACGTGACCTACAAGGACATTGATATTCGCGGCTCCTGGGCCTATACGGCACAGATGTGGCCGCGCGTGATGCGTCTGATAGCGTCGGGCCAGATCCCTGCGCGCAAGGTTGTAACCAAGACCGTAACGCTGGACACCGCGATCAAGGATGGCTTCGATGCGCTGCTTGATCCGGCGGGCACCCAACTCAAGATCCTGATCGACCTAGGCCGCTGAGGGGCGGGCCGAAGCTCCCGTCGGCCTTTTCACAGCTGGTCAGTAAGCCAAGGCATTCCGGTGCCTTGGTCTCTCTCATTTCCGGACTTTGGGTATGAAAAAGCCCGCAGCCGGACGGGGCTGCGGGCTAAAAGGTTTGATGGTTCTTAGACCCGCTCTAACAACAAGGCCGCCCCTTGGCCCACACCCACACACATGGATACGACCGCGCGGCGGGCGCTGCCCAACGACAGTTCAAGCGCGGCGCTGCCGGTGATGCGCGCACCTGACATGCCCAAGGGATGGCCAAGTGCGATCGCGCCGCCATTCGGGTTCACCCGCGGATCGTCAGGCGCGATGCCTAGCCCCTCGAGGCAGGCCAAAACCTGCGCGGCAAAGGCTTCGTTCACCTCGAATAGGTCGATGTCTGCGTAGGTCAACCCGGCTTGAGCCAGCAGCTTCCTCACCGCTGGAACCGGTCCGTAGCCCATGATGCGCGGCGCGACACCTGCCGATGCACCACCGACGACGCGGGCGAGGGGGCGAAGGCCGTGCAGGGCGATTGCCGCCTCGGAAGCGAGCACCAGAGCGGCAGCCCCGTCATTAACCCCTGACGCATTGCCTGCGGTGACAGACCCGTCGGATCGGGTGATCGGACGCAAACGAGCAAGGTCGGAGAAAGTGGTATCTGGGCGAGGATGCTCGTCAGTGGCGACTTGAATTTCCTTGCCCTTTCCGGCCGACTCGGCAACGGTCAAGATTTCGCGGGTAAGCCTGCCGGAAGCGATTGCAGCCCCTGCTTTGTGTTGCGAACCCAATGCGAATGCATCCTGCGCATCGCGCGAGATCTTCATTTCATCGGCTAGATTCTGCGCGGTTTCAGGCATGGAGTCCGTGCCATACATCGCCTGCATCTTCGGATTTATGAAGCGCCACCCAATTGTGGTGTCTTCCATCGCTACTGTGCGGGAGAACGCGCTTTCGGATTTCAGCATCACAAAGGGGGCGCGGCTCATGCTTTCCACACCACCTGCGATGGCCAGCTCCATTTCTCCAGACTTGATTGCACGAAGGGCGGAAATCACCGCCTCCATCCCGGAGGCGCATAGCCGGTTGACGGTCACGCCGGGGATGGTTTCGGGATACCCCGCCAGAAGCGCCCCCATTCGCGCGACATTTCGGTTGTCTTCGCCAGACTGGTTGGCACATCCCATCCAAACCTCTTCGATCGCGGCGGGGTCCATTTTCGGGTTACGGCGGAGAAGTTCAGCCAAGGGAAACGCCGCAAGGTCGTCGGCGCGCAGTTTTGACAAACTCCCCCCATGACGACCAATTGGCGTGCGAATGTAGTCACAGATGTAGACGTGGGTCATGCGATGGCTCCATCACGGTTCAGACTGTCGAAGTTGCGACCCTCGCCCACCAGTTGGCGCAGCAAGGTGGGGACGGACCATGACAGTGGATCGGCTGCGGCCAAGGCCTCCAGTTTGGTAAGAACAACAGGAAGCCCTAGGTCATCTGCGAAGTGCATGAGACCGCCGCGCCAGCGCGGAAAGCCATAGCCATGCACCAGCACAAGGTCGATGTCCTGCGGGCGTGCAGCTATACCGTCTTCGAGAATGGCAACTGCTTCGACGATCATAGATAAGACCGCCCGTTCGGTGATATCGTCCTTGCTCAGCGTCACACGCTTGACCCCTGCGGAATCGCTGGCCTTGTAGATGGCATGCGTCACGGCGTCCGACTCCATCGCCTTGCCGGATGCATCATAGTCGTACCAGCCCGCCCCCGTCTTGCGGCCTAGGCGGCCAAGCACTTCGACCATGTGGTCGGCAATCGGGACATAGCGAACGCCCGGCTGCTCGCGCAACCTCTGCCGCTTGCGATTGGCATAGGCGATGTCGAGGCCGGACATATCCTGCGCTTCGTAGGGACCCATGGCCATGCCAAAGCCGCGCATGGCATCATCGACCCCTTTTGGACATGAGCCTTCAAGCAGCATCAGATCGGCGTTCTTTCTCAGTCGAGACAGGATGCGATTACCAATGAAACCGTCGCAGACGCCAGAGAGGACGGGTATTTTGCCCATGCGCCTCGCGAGAGCGAAGGCTTGCCCGAGGGTCGCGGTGGATGTTTTGTCGCCTCGCACGATTTCGAGCAGTTTCATCACATGCGCGGGCGCGAAAAAATGCAGACCGACAAAGCGGTCGGGATTTGCAAGTTCAGCCGCCATGGCGTTCACATCAAGATATGAGGTGTTGGTGGCGAGGATCGTGTCGGCTGGCAGGGCCATTTGCAGAGCCGCAAAGATCGTGCGTTTGACGTCCATGCTTTCGAATGCAGCCTCGATGGCCAGATCGACCGCAGGCAAGTTTTCGTAACCCGCGCCAAATGTCACGCGGTCCCGGAAATCCTGAAGATCGGAAATGGCGCGGCGCTCCATCCCTTGCGCAATCAACCGGTCTAGGTTGGCTTCGGCGCGCGCCTGACCGGCGGCATCGGTTTCCAGCACATGGACGCGCAATCCCGCAAAGGTCAGCGCATAAGCAATCCCGGCACCCATCATTCCGCCGCCGACAACGATTGCGGTCGAGATCGGGCGTTCCGGCGCGGGGTAGGATTTGCCCTGCGATTGCGCAGCGCGTTCGGCAAAGAACACATGGCGCAACGCGCGCGCCTGGGTGGACTGCCGCAGGCCAAGAAAGGCAGAGCGCTCGCGGACAAGCGTGGTGTCCAACGGATCGGTGGCCGAGGCCGCCACCAAATCGATCGCGATATGGGGTGCGTTCTGGCCCGGGGCCCTGCGGTCGGCAAGTTTGTGGGCTGCAGCAATCGCAGCTTCGTCCTGTCGGGGGGCGGGCCGATGGTCAGCCACGATAGCGCGGCGCAAGACATTGATGCCCATCGCAAGTGCGGCAGCAAGCGGATCATCCGCCAAGATATCGACAAGACCCAAGCGCACCGCTTCGTCTGCCGCTATCGTGCGGCCCTGACCAATCAAGTCGGCAGCTGCCGCGATGCCGATCAGGCGGGGAAGGCGTTGCGTGCCCCCTGCACCTGGAACTATGCCGAGCGTTACCTCCGGCAGACCGAGCGTCGCCTTCGGCGATGCGATTCGGAAGCGACAGGCCAAAGCGATTTCCAGCCCGCCTCCCAAAGCAGGCCCCGAAACGGCAGCGATTGTCGGGAAGGGCAGGTCCACTAGGTCGGCCAGAATATCGTTGAGGTGAGGTGACTGAGGTTCCCCGTCAAATTCCTTTGCGTCGGCCCCTGCAACAAAAGACCTGCCGGCCCCTGTGATAATCAACCGTTTTGGCCGATCATCTCGCGCCCGTGTAATGGCCGACTGCAGCCCAGCCCGCATCGCCTGTCCAAAGATGTTCAGAGGCGGATTGTCGCAAGTAATGATCGCTCCCTCGCTGTGATGTTCGTAGGTGACGGGCATGGCTTCTCCTCGACGTGACAGACAATGGCCCACATCGCACCTGGGACCAAATTAAAGGCAGGATTTCACCTCGCTTCTGTGTGTCGTCCGGCGAGCCTCGGTCGCAACTGTCAATTCTGAGACAGGCAGGACCAAGCCGACCAATTCATCTGGGCCAGTATGCAGCCGGCAACTAATTGAAAAATATGTCCCCATCGAAGCAGCTTCATCAGCTCGATTAACACGAGATTAATGCGGGGAGGGCCGTCAAAATGTCGGCGCAACAGTTAAACCGAAGTCCGATAGACGAGGCTTTCCGAGCCAGTATGAGGCTCGTCGCTTCGTCGGTTTCGTTGGTGACGGCGTGCGACGACGCAGGCGAATGGCACGGAATGGCTGTAACGAGCGCCGGATCGCTGTCGATGAGCCCGCCTTCTATGATGGTCGCAGTCAATCGGACGGCATCAATCCATCCGGTGATCATGCGTTCCGGCCGTTTCACGATCAACCTGATGGACGAGTCACATGCTGCGTTGCTAGAGCCGTTTGCCCGCAGCGACATGCGCGACCGACGCTTTGAGGTAGATGACTGGGTCGAAGCGGGATCCAGCGGGCCAGTGCTGAAGGGTGCTCTGTGCAGCCATGTCTGCAGTGTGTCGGAAACACACGATTTCGGAACGCACACAGTTTTCTTCGGCACGGTCGACGACGTGATCCTGCCTCAAGACATAGCGCGGTCGCCCGCGCCCATTCTTTGGCTGAACGGCAGGCGGGTATCCGTCGCCACGCCTCAAACCATCTGACATCGGGAACTACCGACGCCAGAACAAATGCCTCGTTTCGGGGCTAGCAAACTAGGGAGGACTACAATGGAAATCGGACTATTCCACATGCCACTGCACCCCACGCATCGGTCGCTGCTGGAGGTGCTTGCTGAAAACACCGAAAAGATCATCTACGCGGATCAACTGGGCTTTTCGGAAACTTGGATCGGCGAACATTATTCGGCTACGACCGAGCCAATAACCGCGCCGATGATGTTCATGGCATCGCTGATCAATCAGACCAAGAATATCCGGTTTGGTACGGGAGTGATCGCTCTACCCAATCATCATCCGGCGCAGGTGGCGGGTCAGGTTGCACAGTTCGACCACATGTCCAACGGTCGCTTCAACATGGGCATCGGGCCGGGTGGACTCGCCTCGGACATGGAATTGTTCGGCGTTCTCGATGGCAGTGTTCGTGCTGAAAAGTTCGCTGAATCAATCGGGATGATCAAGCAGATTTGGTCGCAAGACCCGCCCTATGACATCAAGGGCAAGCACTGGCACATCAAGATCACCGACAACATCATTCCGAAACTTGGCGTCGGATACATGCAAAAACCCTTGCAGCAGCCGCATCCCCCGATCTCGCTGTCGTCGATGTCGCCGGACGGCAACTCAGTTGCCCACGCGATCAAGATGGGCTGGAAGCCGATCACAGCAAACTTTGCCCCCGAGAGCACGGTTATCAACCACTGGAACAAGTATCTTGAGGGATGCGAGGCAGCGGGCGTCAAGCCAACTGGCAAGGAATGGTCGGTTGCCCGCAACATCCTGATTGCTGACAGCGATGAACAGGCCGAAGACTGGCTGCTAGATCCGCAAGGATCGGACTTCTACTACTTCGACTACCTTTGGGAAGTGCTTAAGGTGGCGAACTACACCGCGGTCATCAAACCGATTGTGACGATGGACGACAAGGATGTGACCGTCGAGTCGATCGTCAAAGCCTCGGTCATTTACGGATCGCGCAAGACCGTGATCGACAAGATCATGTCGCTGCGCGAACGTTCGGGCCCGTGGAACGTGCTTTTGAAAGCGGCAATGGATGGTTCTGGCAAGAATCGTGAACGCGAGCGCCTGACGATGCGTCGTCTGGCCGAGGATGTGTTGCCGGTCATCAACGCAGGGTGATTCTACCCGGCGCGGGGAAGCAATTCCCCGCGCCGCCGCTATTTCTGCGTGGTCACGTTCGATTGGTGGGTGATCGCTTAAGTCACCCCTATGTGCCTGTCTCAAATGAGACTCGAAGAGACAAATGAAGGTTGCACAATAGACGTAGCCGAGCGACGTTTAAGCCAATAGTTTGTCCGTAGCCTGAAAATATTGATCTGGTCCGCCACGGGAAGACCAAAATGCGCATCTCTTCCTTTCCTTGCTGTGACGGCGACCCGGAGTTTTCCGAGGTCTTGCGCACGGCATTGCGCGCCACGGCAGTCAACGTATCCATCTTGACGACACGAGATCGAGCCGGGTTGAATCACGGGCTTGCAGTCACCACAGCCGTTCCGTTTTCCACCTATCGACCAGCCATGATCGTAGCGGTTAAGCATAGCGCGTCTGCCTATCCGGCGATCCGCGATCGAAGCTATTTTTGCTTGAATCAGATCGCTGCAGATGAAATTGATTTACTTGAACAGTTCAGCCGTAGCGATCTTCGCTCATCGCGCTTCACAACAGGGCGCTGGTCGGTCGGTCCTGGTGATTTGCCTTATCTTGACAGCGCGTTGACCTGTTTCTTTTGTGACGTCCATGGCGCGCACGCTCATGCGGATCAGACGGTGTTTATCGGTCAGATCATTGGGGTTAGACTCGGCCAATACCGCAACGCGCAGCGCGATCCGCTGATGTGGATAAACGGGAGGGCCGCGAGGCTCGCTGGAAGAGAATATGTGTAGGTCTTGCGGCAAGTAAGACCTACACATCAACTGTCTTGGGAGGGGCACAGATGTGGGAGACAGAAGCGATCGAGGCGCGCGGATTCGCTGATCCGCTGTCGAGCGAGATTTCAAGCATACTTCGCGCGCGTGGAGCGCCCGACGCTCGGCTTCCGGATGTCATCGAGCAGTCGTGGAAGCGGTGTTTGGCGGATTACAAGCTATTGCCTGATGCTATGCCAAAAGCCTCTGTTCTGACGCATTCTGAATTGAAAATGCAGATGGAAGAACGCGAAGAGTTCATGCGCGTTGCAGAGCCCGAGATTGAGAGTTTGTTCCGGAAGTTGGTTGACAGCGAATATATCGTATCATTGGCATCTTCGCAGGGCGCGATGGTGTTGTTTCGCTGCGACTACCAGTATCTGAGCGATCTCGCTGTATCGGGGGTAATCCCAGGTTCGATCTGGACCGAAGAACAGCAGGGCACCAATGGCGTGGGGACGGGTTTGCGACTTGGCAAACCTTTGATTATCGCTGGTTCGGAGCATTACGGTACGGCAGTCCAGCGGCTGACCTGCCTGACCGCTCCGGTGCTTGGCCGACATGGGGCTATCGAAAGCATCGTCAACGTCACAACGCTCCGTCCTGCTGACGCGCGCATGAATCAGATGGTCCAGAAAATCGTGGAACGCTCGGCGCTGCGGATTGAAAACGCCTATTTCGGTTACATTAACCGACGCAGCCTTATGCTACGCATTCTGGACGGTGGTGAGGGCGCGGATATTGCGGAAGAGGGCCGTTTGGCCTTGGATGAGAACGGGCGGGTGATCGATGGATCTTCGTTCACGCAGAGTCTCCTGGGCCAAGACGTCGGAAAACTTTTGGGTCAGTCAGCTGAGGATTTATTCGAGCTAGATCGATCGATTTCCGAAATCCGCCCGAACGCGCCGATCACGCTCCACTATCAGGGCCGCAGCTTACTGGCCATGCTGAGCCTGCCGGACACGGCGTCCCGGTCTTCCATCAGCCTTGTTGCCGCACCTGCGAACACGCCCGCATTGCGGACTGTCGACCTAGCAGAAGAGGCCCTTCGGATCAATCCAATCCTTTCACAGGCGCTTGATCGGGCACGGCGCTTGCTAGCTGCTGGTCTGCCTCTGGCAATCACTGGTGAAACAGGGGTCGGCAAAACCGCCTTTGCGAAATCCGTGGCGCGGTTTTGTTTCGGAGAGGACAGCGAAATCGTCTTCATTGATTGTGCTTCGCTGCAAAGTCAGGGCGACCTGGGTCTGCTTTTACAAAATCGGCTTTCGGGAGGGAAATCCTGTCTGTTGGTAGACAGGATCGACGAGATGGACGAAGCCAGCCAGACTGCCCTGCTCGCTGTTCTGGAAAATGACCGGCAAGCCGGCGCAAACGGCATTGGCGTCATCGTGATCTCGACCCATGAACTCGACCATCTCGTCCGCGAAAACCGGATGCGAGTGGATCTCGCGCATAGGCTGAAGGGTGGACAGGTGGGACTTCCGCCGCTGCGCAGTGTGCCTGATCTGGAAGAAACGATTTTCGAACTTTTCCGCAATGAGCGAAACGCCCTCGGCAAACCTAACTTGGAACTCGAAAGCGATGCAAGGTTGGTCTTGTTGCATTACCACTGGCCCGGAAACCTGCGCGAACTGCGAAACACGTTGCGGCACGCGGTTGCCTTGGCAGATGGAAAGCAAATCGGGCTGGAGCATTTGCCTGACAACATCGTCGAAGAGCTTTCCCGCAAGGATTTGACAGCCCGCTCGCAGTCTGAGGCGTCGAAAATCGAAGCAGCGCTGCGCTATAACGGCGGAAACGTCTCCTTGACCGCTCGTTATCTGGGGGTTTCGCGGGCAACGCTTTACCGCAAGATCCAGATACAAAAAGCCCGCGGCGAGGCCTAGCATAGGCGCCCGGAGCCAAGGCTCCGGGCTTTCTTCTTCAGCCCAGCGAAAAACCGCCATCTACGGCAAGAGCTTGGCCAGTGACATGCGGCGCGCATGCAAGGTAGACAACCATCTGGCCCATATCTTCGGGGGTCTGGGCAACACCCTGCGGCAGGAAGATTTTCTGATGGCGCTCCCACGACGCTTCTTCGCTTTCGCCCGGCAGTGCCCACTTTCCTGAAAGCCCTGTCTCGCCACGCCACATGCCGGTTCCGACAATCCCAGGGCAAAGTGCATTCACGGTGATGCCTTCTTGCGCCACTTCCTTGGCGACAGCATTGGTGAAGCCGATGACTCCGAATTTAGTAGCGGAATAATGCGACAGTGCGGGGAAGCCGACTTTGCCCGCAATCGAGGCCGTGTTGATGATGCGGCCGAATTTTTGCTTCCGCATGACCGCAACTTCGGCCTGCGTGCAGAGGAATACTCCGCGCAGGTTGATGTTGATGCAATCATCCCACTGTTCGACGGTTAATTCACCGATCCCGCCGAGGCTTACAACGCCTGCGTTGTTCATAGCGATGTCGAGGCGGCCGAACTGTTTCACAGTGGCATCGATCATGGCTTTGACGCTGTCGGGCTTGCGCACATCGACCTGAAGCGCCGCACTGCGCCGCCCCAACTGGCTGACTGCATGGGCACCCGCTTCGGCCAGTTCCTTGGTATAATCCGCGATCACCACATCGGCACCCGCTTGCGCAAGGCTGGTTGCGATCCCCAACCCGATACCGCGCCCACCGCCGGTAACAAGTGCGATCCGGCCTTCCAGTGAAAATTGTGACATCCGTTCCTCCCGCTTAAGTTTGCGGCCCCTGTGGGGCCAAACACAAGCAACCACGCGGGTGTCTTTGGAACAATTGGATCAATCGCGGCAAGCTGGCGACCTGACACTGTCTCAGACGCACAATTGCTCGATGCGGACAGGTTTCTAGGATGATTGGGGGATGGAGGCCGCCAGCGCGGCCAAAGAGGAACACTATGAACATGCTTCCTATCAGATTGCGCGGTGTCGTGGCGCATGGCGACAAGCGCGGCAGAGTGCTCGGCTTTCCGACCGCGAACATCAATGGCGAACTTCCAGGGATGGAATACGGCGTCTACGCGTCAGAAACCCGGATCGAAAGTGAGGATAAGATCTGGCTCTCCGTCACGTCCTACGGAACAAGACCGACGTTCGAAGGGGCGGACCAACGGATAGAGACCCATATTCTCGATTTTAAGGAAGACATCTACGGGCGGGAAATCGAGGTCCTGCTAACCATATTCATCCGGCCAGAATTGCGCTTCACTTCGGTCGACGAGTTGGTGGCTACCATGTGCAATGATCTGACAAAGGTACGGGAGTTGTCTGCGCATTTGTCAAAGGAGCTGTGCAGTTCTGTACGTAGGATTGGTTTAGGCTGATCGAACTTTACTGGTGCGGAGATTTAAGTAGAACTCCGGCAAGGGGCTGTTGCGCAGTAACCCCACACACAGATTGGAAGGGTTCAGAATTTCGACCGCGGTTTCGGTCTGGACTCGCGATTTTAAGAAACGGGCAGCCTTGGCTCTGCTGCCCGTTGCAGTCTGTTCCTTTTCTAGACCATCGCCGAGACGAGCATTGGCGAGGTATAGGCTTCGATCCCCTCAATGCCACCTTCAGACCCAAAGCCACTGTCGAGGACTCCGCCGAAGGGCGTTTCGGGCAAGCCCATGGAAAAGTGGTTGATGCCCAGCATCCCCGCCCGAACCGAACGCGAGATCTTGGCGGCAGTGTGAACGTTCGAAGTGAAGGCATAGGACGCTAGGCCTACGGGCATTCGATTCGCTTCGGCCAAGCCTTCGTCGATCGAGTTGATGCGTGAGATAAGAGCCAGCGGGCCGAAAGGTTCGTCGTTCATCGCGATAAGGTCGGGATGAGCCTCGGCCACGACGGTCGCTGCGTGGAAATTACCTATGTTGCCGATGGCATCGCCTCCAGCCACGATGCGCGCTCCTTTGGCCCGCGCATCTGCGACCATGGCCGAGATCACGTTGCGTTGGCTGCGGGTGCAAAGCGGGCCCATTGTGATGCCTTCTTCAAGTCCGTGGCCGACCGAGACTTTCGTGGCGGCAGTCGCGAGACCATCCACAAATTCGTCATAGACAGCGTTTTCGACAAGAAAGCGCGTCGGTGACACACAGACTTGTCCCGCGTTTCGGAATTTCCATTGGGCAGCCATTGGGATCAGCTTCGACATATCGGCGTCGCGTGCGACGATCACGGGGGCATGGCCGCCGAGCTCCATCGTCACCTTTTTGAGATACTCACCGGCCATCGCAGCCACGATGCGGCCCACACGTGTTGAACCCGTCAGCGTGACCTTGCGAATTTCGGGCGCTTTGATCAGCGCTTCAGAAATCAGCGAAGAACTGCCCCAGATCACACTGATCGCCCGCGGCGGCAGGCCCGCTTCCAAAAGGCACATCGCGATGTGCCATGTGGTGACAGGCGTCGCCTCGGAGGGCTTTGCCACGACCGAGCAGCCGGAAGCGAGCGCAGGGGCGATCTTCTGCATCATGCCCCAAGCCGGGAAGTTCCATGGCGCCAATGCTGCCACTGGTCCGACGGGTTTTCGCAATACTCTCAGGTCGGAGTCAGCAACACGGCCCGCGATGACCCGGCCATAGATTCGGCGCCCTTCTTCGGCGAACCAATCGAGCAGATCGGCCGAGTTGGCCCATTCAAGCCGTGCTTGGGCGAGGGGTTTGCCCTGTTCCATTGTCAAGCAGCGCGCAGCTTCTTCGGCCCTTGCACGCATCAAGTCGGCCGCACGACGCAGGATTTTCGAGCGCTCATAAGGTGAAAACGCCGACCAATCCGCAAAGCCTTGCAGGGACGCAGCGGCAGACTCGGAAACCTCTGGCAAGCCCGCTTTCGGCAAACTTCCCAAAACGTCGTCTGTTGCTGGATCGGTAACTTCAAGTACTCCAGCGCTGCCCTTGGAACGGGTTTCGCCGCCAATGATCAATCCTGCTTGGGCATACATGCTAATTTCTTTCTTCTGGATCATTTGACTAGGCCAATCTTGGCGCGGTCAGTGGTCAGTGCCACGGCGATGAGAATAACGATGCCAAAAGCGACGTCCTGACTTTCCGGCGGCAGACCTGAAATCGTGACGCCGACGCGGATCAGAATGGCGATGAGGCCACCGATTAGGCTTGAAAGTACTCCTCCAACACCACCGGAAATAGCCGTGCCACCTACCACGACGCCTACGAGGGCGGGCAAAAGCAGGCTGTTTGCCATCGTCGGGCCGGCGAACATAGTTTGCGAGACCATCATGATCCCACCGAGCGCCGCACAACCAGCCGACGCAGCAAACGCGAAGCTGCGCACCAGATCGCGGCGGACACCCGAGATGTAGACCGCCACCTCATTTGCGCCAAAGGCGTAGATGTGGCGGCCGAGGTTCGTGAACTTCAGAACGGATGCAAAGACGCTGGCCATGACAAGGACCAGAATGAACGAGTTGGAGACGCCAAAACTGCGTCCACCTAGTAGGTCATAGACCACTACGCCCGGTGCTATACCGACCATGGTCGCACCGGTCAGATACATGGCGACGCCCTTGAATATTCCAAGTGCGCCGAGCGAGATGACGAAAGATGGCACTTGAAAGCGACCGATGAGCCAGCCTTGTAGCCCGCCGATGACCGAAGCCCCAGCAACGACCACCAGAACGCTTCCGGACCCAAGCACGGGCGAAAGAATCGCGGCAACAACCGCCGCAAGTGAGGCCATGGCGGCTATTGATAGATCGAGACAGCCGAGCAGAATAGGAAACGTTGCCCCGATGATCAAAATCAGCAAAGGCGCATTGTCCTGCAGCAGCGAGTTCATGGCGCGCCAGCGCAGAAGGCCGGGCGCTGCGGTCGATACTGCGATCAATATAAATGCCAATACCAGCAGCGCTCCGTAACGTCGCAGTACGTTCAAAAGATAGTCTTTGTTCATGGCTTTCCCCTAGACCATTGCCTTGACGAGTTCTTCTTCAGATGGTGGTGATGCCTGCACGCTTTCGATCCGGGCGCTAATTTGGCCGTCCTTCATCACGATGATCGAATCTGACAAGGTCAGAACTTCGTCCAGCGTGTCGCCAACGAGCAGGATCGCCAGACCCTGATCGGCAAGTTCGCGGATCACTGAAAACAGGTCCGACCGTGCGCCGGGATCGAGCCCGCGGGTAGGATGGTCGAGCATCAGGACTTTCAACGTCTTCCCGAATAGCCATTTTGACAAAACAGCCTTTTGCTGGTTGCCACCTGACAGGTTGTCGATCCGGTGCCCTATGGATGGCGTCTTGATGCCAAGTTTGGAAACCCAGCTTTCGATCATTCCGCGTTCCCGTGCCCTTGAAATCACTCCTGCGCCGGGACCATGTTGCCAGCCATAAGTGATTGCAACGTTTTCGGAGACCGAGGTGTTGCGGATCATCCCTTCGGTCTTACGCTCTGCGGGCAAATAGCCGATGCCTTTGTCAACTGCCTCGGATGGGCTGTCGATTTTCAGCGGTCGGCCGAAGTAGTCGATCTGGCCGCTCCAATTGTCAGCCATACCGAACACGGTGCGCAGAATGGTTTCTGCGCCCGAACCCTGCACTCCGATCAATCCGAGGATTTCACCTGGAGCAAGTGTCAGACTGATGTTCTCGATCGCGCCTGGAACTGTAACATCTCTTAGGGTCAGGGCCGGTTCGGCACTGATTTTTGCCACTCTAGGCTTTCTGTCCGCGCGGTTAACCCGCTGCTTGCCCACCATTAACTCGTAAAGCTCGTCGACATTGACATGGGCCTTATCGCGGTCGGCGACGTTGCGACCGTCGCTCATCACATAGACCCTATCCGAAATGTCGAGGATCTCGTCCATCCGGTGTGAAACGAAGACCACCGATGATCGATGCTTGATCCTACGGATTTGGCTGAACAAGGACTGTATCTCGGGCGGGTTCAAAACTGCGGTCGGTTCGTCGAATAGGATGACAAGATGGCCTTGGACCAGTTCTTCCAGCGAGAGAACCTTGGCCAGTTCGACCATCTGCCTTTGTCCGAAGCTCAACTCTGACACGGGCGTAAAAGGGTCTATATCCAGTTCGACCTTGTCGAGTTGCTGCTTGGCGCGGTCGCGTAGGTTGTCCCAGCGATAGATACCCAGCCGAGACGAGGCTGCCGATTTGTCGAGAAACAGGTTCTCCGCTACCGTAAGCGAGGTGATAAGCGACTGTTCTTGATGCACAAGGCCGATGCCCGCCCGTGCCGCTTCGAGCGGAGAGCGGAGTTGGACGACCTTGCCACCGACGTGGATCGTGCCGGTGTCGGGACGGTGCAAACCGGCCATCACTTTCATAATTGTCGATTTGCCCGATCCATTTTGCCCGATCAGGCCAAGTACCTCGCCTTCGTTCAGCGAGAGGCTGACATTGTCTAGTGCGGTCACTTCGCCAAAGCGTTTGCTGATGCCTTTCAAAGAGAATGCGGCGGTCATTTGATCACCCTGATCTTGCGGCGCAGATGCCAGGTCGATCCGGCGACGGCGACAATGATGACAGCGCCTTCCAGCGCACTTTGCAGAAGCGGGTCGACGCCGATCTGGATCAATCCGTTGCGAAGCGTCACTAGGATCAGCACACCGATCATCGATTGCCTGATGCCGCCATGACCGCCGGATAAAAGAGTGCCGCCCAGAACGCAGGCCGCGATAGAAGGGAACAAGAGCCCGACACCGGAGATTGGATTGCCCACGCCGAGCCGTGCGGCCAACAGGATGCCCGCCAGCGCGTAGCAGGCGCCAGCCAGGGCGAAGGCGCCGATCTTGTGCCGATTCACCTTGATGCCAGACATGATCAGAACGGCCTCGTTTTCGCCGATGGCGCGGGAAAGACGACCGAAGCGGGTGTGTTTTTCCACAAGGATGGAGAAAAAAATCAAGACGAGCGCGATATAGACGATCCAGCTCAGACCCCATTGCTTGTCTAGGGCCACGACAGTGATCCGCGTATCCAGAATTTGCGGCAACTGACCCGGAAAGGCCAACGCGGCGAGACCAACCGTGGTCAGCCACATGCCCAAGGTCACGATCAACGACGGCATCCGCACATAGATGGAAATAATCGAACTTGTGGTACCAATCAGGATACCGGTGCCAATCACAAAAGGAATGGCCCAGAGACCGAGATCGGTCGTCGTGACGGAATTGGCGATCGTGATCGACAGAAGGACGTTCGCAAATGATGCGACACCCTCAACAGACAAATCAATCGACGCCTGTAGCAAAACGAACGTCAATCCGATTGCTACGATGGCAGGAATGGCTGCAGCCTCTAGAATGGCTGCCAGATTGGGAAGAGATGCGAAGTTCTCGGAGAAGATCGAGAACAGAAGGACCAGAACCAGAAGTGCGAGCAGGGGTCCTTGGGTTTGAACAAGTTTCGACATCGGGGATGTCCACCTCATCTGAGCTAACGGCTGGTAAAGACGGGCTCCCCACTTACGGGGGAGCCCACTGACGCGCAGGCAGTGTGGCCATGCCGCTGCCTGCCTCGCCTCTGATTTCAGTTCACACCGGGCGGGATTTGCCCTGCGGATTTTGCCCAGATATCAGCCGTGATCGCTTCGTAGGTAAATTCGGCCGGGTCAGGACGGCGCGCGAGGAACTCGGTGGCGTTTTCCTTGGTGATCAGAATTTGCTGTACGTTGAAGTCACGCTGTGCTTCGCTAAGGTCCGCCAGTTGGATGTCGCCGACCCGCACGCCGTAAGCCATCGCAGCCGCAATCGCGCCCTGATATTCGTTCAGGCCGCTCATCGTTGAAAGTGCTTCGCCGGTTTCGATCAACTTCACAAGGTCGGTTGTCCCATCACTGCCGGTAACGAACACTTTGCCGCTGAGGCCAGCCTCACGTAGTGCTGCCACAGCACCGAGGGCCATCGCATCATTCTGGCCAAAAACGCCTTTGATACGGTCGCCGTATTTGGTCAGCCAGGTGCGCATAATGTCCTGAGCCGGAGCCTGCTGCCAGCTGGCGACCTGCATATCGAGAATGGTCATGCCAGGGCATTCAGCGACTGCCTTCTCAAGACCCATCGTCCGCTGCTTGGCCGGAGCATTGTCGAGAACACCTTGCAGAACAACGATCTCGCCTTCGCCATTCAAAGCTCTGCAGAGAGCCATGCCATTCTGGTAACCTGCATCCACGCCATCGAACGAGATGTTGGCAACCCATGCCTCGGGGGCGGTATCCCAAGGGTGGATTTCCTCGGCACGGTTCCACAATGTGGTGATGACACCGCCGGCGTCGGCGATCCTTTCAACGAAGACCTTGGTGAAGGCGGGCGAATCCGGGAACCATGTAAAGATGCAACCCTCGCAGCCCGCCGCAGTGATTGCGCCGATGTTCTGCAGCGATTTCTGCGGGTCGAAGTCGTTGCTGATGACTTGGACTGTGCCGCCGACAGACTCCATGACCTGTGTCGCGCCCCAGATCATCTGGGTCCAGTACTCGGCGCTGGTGTTGCCGACGCCAAGGTGGAGTTTCTTCGAAGTGTCGACCTGGGCAAAGGCTGCCGTGGACGCTACGGCGACGAACGCTGCCGTCAGACCAAGTGTCGAAAGTTTGTTCAAGATCATTTCAGTACCTCCCTGATGTGATTGTCTCTGGAGCGCCCCTTTCGGAACACACGTCTCCGCAATGCGCACGAAACACGAAAGTCGTATCGCGAAGGCTCATTCCCGCCGGGTGTCAGCGCCTTTCCTCCTAGAAGAATGGCAAACGATCCAGCAGTACGTGTGCCTCCTCCCTTAGTCATCGGCTCTCCCGCCTTGAATGCTGCGTGAATCAGTACCATTTGCCCACTGACCCATGAGCGGCACGGCCAGCGGCAGCCCTTGTCTCAGACGCGACAGTCCCCCATCTCTGAGGCCGAGGGAGTTGTGGCGCAAAGTTGGTAGCCTTCAGACATCTGGGACGTTGTCTCGGACCAGTCCGTGAAACACTGCCCAGCGTGGTCTTGTGCGTATAATGCAAAACGATCCGCTACCGTGGTTGGCAGCGGACCGATGCAGTTTCACTTTGTTAGCTTAGCGGGCGACAGCAGCGCCTTGATCAACGAGCACCGCTGTTTCATGCGCGGTGAAGCCCAACTCTTCTAGGATTGCGCGCGTATCCCAGCCGCGCGGTGCAGACGGGCTGCGCGTTGGCAAATAACCGTCATCCGCACGGATCGAGCTTCGCAAGACGGCTGTCCGGCCTTCAGTCGGGTGTTCTTCGTGCGAAATAAGGTTGACCGCCGTCAGATGAGGATCCTCGCTCAGGCTTTCGATCGAATGGATTGGCATCGCGGCCAGATCGGCTGCGCGAAAGACTGCCAGCCATTCGGTGCTTGTTCGCTGCAAGAGAGGCGCGCCACGAATTTCAAACCATTCAGCCACATGGACTGCTCTTGCCGACACACTTGAAAAGCGCGGATCGGATGCAAGTTCGCCCCGATCTGTTGCAATCAGAAAGGCGCGTACCTGAGCGTCAGTATTGATCGTGACAGCAAGAAAACCGTCTTTCGTCTTGATCGGCTGATTGTGCGGGCTGAGCAGGCGCTGATCGCCATACGGTCCAACGGGCGGGTCGAAGCTTTGTGCTGCGAGGTGCTCCTGCAGGACCATCGCTGCCATTGTCTCGAACATTGGGACTTCCAGCGTCACGCCTTGGCCTTTGCGTTGTTGGTTGACCACGGCGGCAAGAATTGCACCCGCGGCGATTTCACCGACAACGTGGTCGCAAATCAATAACGGCACATATTTCGGCGCCCCGTCTCGCGCCATCGTCAGCCCAGGAAGACCAACGGCCCCTTGGACTACGCTGTCATAAGTGGGAAACCCACCATATGGCCCGTCGGACCCATAGCCGGTGAGTAGGCAGTAAACCTTTTCAGGATGCTGCGCGCGAACAGTTGCAGGATCGAGACCCAGTCGTACCAGCGCCTTGGGACGCATGTTCGCCACGATCACATCGGCCCACGCAATCAGCCGTTGCATTACCTCTGCCGAACCCTCGGCCTTTAGATCTAGGCAGATGTTCCGCTTGCCGCGATTGAGATGGAGATATGCCCCCGCATGTTGTCCGGTCGGGGAAAGCCCGCCAAGGCCGCGCATCAGATCACCCTCGGGGTTTTCAACCTTTATGATCTCGGCTCCGTATTGGCCCAGTCGCCAGGTCGCCGCAGGGCCGACAACAACGGCTGTTAGATCAAGGACGCGGATACCGCTCAGGGGTTCATAATTCATCAGAATAGACTGCCAATTGTGCCGCGACGGATCCATCGCATTTTTCTAGGACTCATCCGCGCGGCATGTCGCCGGCTACGGAACGAATGTGATCGAGTGGCGCTTGCCGTAAAATTGCAAGAGAGGCTTGCTACATAGGTTTGCGCATCCCTCTGTATGGTCAGAGGGTTCATTGAACCTTTCAACCGTTCCAAGCGGCGCGACCGGTGCCGCGGGCAATGTCGCACACGCGACAATGCTTACAGGTTCTGTTCAGAAGTTAGGCAAACCAGAGCCAAGCGGCATCGGATGTGGCGTTTCGTGATATTGGCATATTTCCTCAGTAAATCAGTATGCTGATCTGGATTTGAACCCTAATGGGGCTTTCAGCATGGCACCTATGGAGCGGTGTACCCACCTGTTGCAGGTCAGCAGGAAATCACGCGATGCAGCTAGACTCACCACCTATGTCGCAGAAGGACAGTTGTTTCACCACGCGCAAGCGACGACTTGTTAGTTTGATGAAACAATGCGCGGGTATACATCGATGAAAGTATTGGTGCCTGTCAAACGGGTGATTGACTATAACGTGAAGGTCCGCGTCAGGGCGGACGGATCGGGCGTCGATCTGGCAAACGTGAAGATGTCGATGAACCCTTTTGACGAAATCGCCGTCGAAGAGGCGATCCGTCTGAAGGAACAGGGCATCGCGACGGAAGTGGTCGTCGTATCGATAGGCGTCAAGCAGGCGCAGGAAACCCTGCGCACCGCGCTGGCCATGGGGGCGGATCGCGCCATCCTGATCGAAGCCGCCGCCGATGTGCACACCGACATCGAACCCCTGTCCGTCGCCAAACTGCTGGCAGGCGTGGTCAAGGACGAAGGCCCCCGTCTGGTTCTGGCTGGCAAACAAGCCATCGACAATGACATGAACGCCACAGGTCAGATGCTGTCTGCGCTGCTCGGCTGGTCGCAGGCCACCTTTGCCAGCGAACTGGTGGTCGAAGGCGATTATGCCGTGATCACCCGCGAAGTGGACGGTGGGTTGCAGACCATTAAGGTCAAGATGCCGACGATCGTCACCGTGGACCTCCGCCTGAACGACCCACGCTATGCATCGCTGCCGAACATCATGAAAGCAAAGGCCAAGCCTTTGGTGATCAAGACGCCCGCCGATTACGGCGTGGATGTCACGCCGCGCCTGTCGGTTCTAAAAACCGTGGAACCCGCAGGCCGCAAGGCTGGCGTCAAGGTCGGTTCGGTTGTCGAACTGATCGCGAAACTCAAAGACGAAGCAGGGGTGATCTGATGGCCGTTCTTCTTCTTGCCGATGTGAATAACGGGCTTTTGGCGACTGATGCCATGTCCAAGGCGATGGCTGCCGTGGCATCGCTGGGCGATGTGCATGTGCTGGTGGCCGGAACTTCTGCCGCCGCGGCGACAGAGGCAGCCAAATTGGACGGCGTCGCCAAAGTGCTGCACGCTCATCACGCTGCTTATGACCACGGCATGGCAGAAACCACCGCCGCCCTGATTACAGGTCTAGCGGGCGGCTACAGCCACATCGCCGCCGCCGCGAACGCATTTTCCAAGAACGTATTGCCTCGCGTGGCCGCCCTTCTGGACGTCATGGTGATTTCGGACGTGACCAACGTGATCGACGCCCACACGTTCGAGCGCCCGATCTATGCCGGCAACGCCATCCAGACGGTGAAATCGTCGGATGCGAAAAAGGTCTTTACCGTTCGCACGGCGTCCTATGCTGCTGTTGGTGCCAACGGTACCGCCGTGGTCGAGGCTGTGTCGGCATCGGTTGACGCCTCGCTTTCGGCTTGGGTCGAAGACAAGGTCGCCGCATCGGATCGTCCGGAACTCACCAGCGCGGGCATTGTCGTCTCGGGTGGGCGTGGCGTCGGGTCGCAATCCGACTTTGCCCTGATCGAACAACTGGCTGACAAGCTAGGTGCCGCTGTCGGTGCGTCGCGTGCGGCGGTGGACAGCGGCTATGCCCCTAACGACTGGCAAGTCGGGCAGACCGGCAAGGTGGTTGCGCCCACACTGTATATCGCAATTGGGATTTCCGGCGCGATCCAGCACCTTGCAGGAATGAAGGACAGCAAGGTCATCGTCGCCATAAACAAGGACGAGGAAGCGCCGATCTTTCAAGTGGCGGACTACGGGTTGGTCGGCGATCTATTAACCATCGTGCCAGAGATCATAGATTCGCTTTGAATAGCAAATCACTGAATGGTCGTTATAAATCTCTTGTGGACTGTTTGTGGGTGGCTTGTTCTGCGGCATCAAGTGACCGGCGCCGAAATCTCTTCATGGTACTACAGTCAACCAATCCCATTGAGACTGACATTATCATCCGCAGGGCCGTTGTTGCGTAACTGACGCTTGTGGCGTGACTTCCCCTTTCCCCTTGGGTTCAGTCTACGTGCACGATCGCGGCCGTGCCGAGGGCCAAGAAGCGGTTCATGAGTGCGGTGCAGATTTGGATTTCGGCGGTCTGGCGGTCAGGGTCTCTTGCCGCGATACGCTCGCCAAAGGCTTTGAGGCAGCGCATCTTCGCCTCGATCCGGCTTCGGGGCGTGGTATCCGGTCCATCATTTCCAGAATGCCCGTCCATAGTGCCGGGTTGCGCGCAGGGTTTCGTTGCGGGCGCATGCTGCCGGACAGTCCTCTTTCCATGGTCGCCCGTTTTTGCGGATCGGGAAGATCGCTGTCGCTTTTCTGTCTATAATGGCTGTGTGACTGCGGCGCGTGTCATAGGCGCCATCGGCGGTCACTGTGCCAATCTCTCCACCCTCGGGAATCTGATCGATCAACTCCGGCAAGATAGGACTATCGCCAGCGCTGCTGGGCGTGAATTCCACAGCGCGGATGTCCGAAGTGGCCGTATCCATAGCTAGTACTACAGTTGCATATAGTATGGATATCTGATTCGTTCCCGCCTGTGCGATTGGAGAGGATTGATGATGTCCGTATCGGACTGGGCTGGAGCGGTTTCGGATTGGCGCGCAGCGCTCGATGGAATGAAGGCGCGGATTGCATCTGCCTTCATCAGGTCTGAACAGCGTGCGTCTGCTGGGGCCTTTATCGATGGCCTCTTGTCTGGGGCAGAACGCAAGACAGGTTGGATGCTGGCTGAGGAAGCTGGCCTGGGGCGGCCTTACAAGATCCAGTCGCTGCTGGGCCGATCAAGCTGGTCTGCAGATGCTTTGTGTCAGCGAGTTCGCGACTACGCGCTTGAAGCCCTCGCTGATCCTGATGGGGTTCTTGTGATTGATGAAACAGCTTTCCTCAAGAAAGGCGCTCATTCGGTTGGCGGCGCGCAACAGTATTCCGGCACGGCGGGACGGATTGAGAACAGGCAGATCGGTGTATTTGCGAGCTATGCAAGCCGCTGGGGGCACGCCCTGATCGACAGAAAGCTGTATCTGCCGAAATCCTGGACCAATGATCCGGAGCGGCGCGCAGAGGCCCACTTGCCTGAAGATATTGCCTTCACCACCAAGCCAGCCATGGCGTGTGAGATGGTCACGCGCCTGCTCGACGAAGGTATTCCATGCGCGTTTGTTCTCGCCGATGCCGTCTACGGTGCGGATTATCGGTTCCGGCATATGCTGGAGGAGCGCCAGCAGTCATACGTGCTGGCGGTGCGCAGCAATCAGACATTGCGGCTCATGGAGGAATGGACGCTGATCCAGACTGACCCGGTCACGATGATTGCCGCGCTGCCCGATGACGCCTGGATACCGTTGAGCGCAGGTGAAGGTGCAAAGGGACCCAGATTGTATGATTGGGCCCGTGTCCAGTTCAAATATCAGGCTCCGAACGGGTTTGCCCGCTGGCTTCTGGAAAGGCGCAGCCTGCGCGATCCGGGCGCAATTGCATATTATTTTGCCTATGCTCGCTCGGAAACAACACTGGCAGAACTCGCCGCCGCCGCTGGATTGCTTTGGACGATCAAGGAGTACTTCCTGCGCGCCAAGGACGATCTCGGCCTCGACCATTGCGAAGCCCGATCATGGCATGGCTGGCATCGCCACATCAGCCTTGTCATGGCCGCCGCTGCCTTCCTTGCGCGCCTTGGCGCTGATCACCGCCGTTCGGATTTGCCCAAGCCGAACAAAACGAGTCCGGACGATCCCGTTGCGGCGATCTGGACCCAAGACGGGCCCATGCGCTCACCACGGCAGAAATCCGATACCTTTTGGCCCGTTTGTTACCGCGTCCCGTCCCCACCGCAAGATTCATCTGGGCTTGGTCTCTATGGCGACGACGCCACCAAGGCGCAGCCTCCACAGCCCATCGGAAAATACGATATCATATGCAACTGTAGTACTAAGCAGTTATGTTGACGCGCACTGTAGTTTGTAATAATCTTCTGGCTTTCAATATATCCCGCACTACTCAGCTATGTGAACAATAGGATAGGCTTAATGGCACATTATCCACTCGATATAATTCCTCAAGGAAGCGTCAAGAATAAAATTATCGCAGTTCAAGCTAAATTAGATGGTCGAAATACGTTAAGGATTTCGCTTGACGAAGATAGCCGCTTGGGAAAGTTTGGTGTAGATTTTGTGGATAAACCCAGCTTTTTGTTACTTCCATATGTGCTGGAAGATGGTGTGATAGAGATTGATCTTTGTGCGCGCCTTTTGCCAGACGCACCAGAGTACGCACGAGGGTTTATAGGGATAGCCTACAGGGTACAGAGTGATCTTTCAGCATATGAATCCATTTATATTCGTCCTGCGAATGGTATCTGCTACTCTCCAGCTCCACCGCGAAACCAGCGCGGCATTCAGTACTACTCATTTCCAGATTGGCCTTTTGACACACTCCGTGAGGAAGACCCTGGTCGTTATGAAGCCGCCGCAGACATTGCATTAAATCGATGGCATAATCTGAAAATTGAGCTTCGAGGGCGAAACTTTAAGGCAATGATTGATGGAGCACTCACAATGGAGGGAGAAGGAAAAGTCTCGCCTGCTGCTGGTCAAATTGGGCTTTGGGTTGACATTGGGACCGATGGTTTTTTCGAAAACCTCAGGATCGATAATGTAACTTCTTAAGTTAAAGAATGAATATTCTCTGTAGCCGCAAATAAAATTCAACATGGTCATCAGTATAGAATTCGATATAATTTCAATCCCTAAGAAATTCGCAGATCAGGACAAAACCCAGAACGTGCAGGTTAACTTGCGCTCACAACACGGCGCTGATGACATGGCCGACCACATGCGTAGATCGTTGCAGACCCTGCTCGGCACAAAAATACCGACTTCCAGGATAACTTCATCTATACGCACATGCTCGTCGGCACCAAGACAGGGCTCATGCCGACGATCCTTTAGTAATGACGGCGATCAGGCCAACATATCTGCCATCTTGATGCCGATCATGGCACAGGCTGGCATGGTTGGCACTGAAACGATGCGCGGCATAATTGTGCTGTCGGCGATGCGCAGGTTCCGAATGCCGTTGACACGCAGCTTGCTGTCCACGACGGCACGGTCATCCGCCCCCATCCGACACGCCCCCGACGCGTGAAAATATGTCGTCGCGCCGCTACGCACGAAATGGGCTAGTTCTTCCCCCTCCAGTTCTTTGCCAGGAGCAATTTCCTTCACCACATGGTCTTTCAGCGCTGGTGCGTGCGCGATCTCGCGTGCGACTTTAATAGAACGTTCAAGATATGTCACATCGTCCGGATGGCTAAGAAACTGCATATCGATCACCGGTCGCGCGGATGGATCATTTGATGCCAGCCGGACAGTTCCGCGGCTTTTCGGAGCAACAAGGCCACCGCACAGCGCCCATGTGTTGCCGGGATTCTCAATCGCATATTCATCTGCGACAACATCACTTGCATAGGGGATTTCGATCTGAACCACGCTGACATCAGGCAGGTCCAGAGAGGAATCGGTTTTCAAGTAGCCCGACATATTCGCCGCGCTGTTGCGATGTTCTATGGGTTCGGGGGCTTCAAACAAACAGCCGCCATGCAGAATATGCTCCTGCACATTCTTGCCGACTTCGGGTGCGTGCATCACGGTTTCGATATTCGCAGCGGCAAGCTCGGTTTCAGCGCCAATCCCGCTGAGCATCATCAGTTTAGGCGTGTTGAAACCACCTGCCGAAAGGATGATTTCGCGGTCAGCATGGAAGACAAGAGTTTCATCGCCCCGCTGACATTCAACGCCGACAGCCGTGCCGTTTTCGATCAGAACCCGGTTGACATGGGTGTTGACAAGAAGTGTGACATTCCCGCGCGCCAATGCAGGATACAGAAACGCCCTCGCCATGGAATTGCGGCGGTTATCCTTGATGATCTGGTTCATCAGCCCAAATCCGTTGCCGGTAATCTCGCGATCCGTGTTCAGGTCATCGGTGACAGGCAGGCCGATTTCCGCAGCCGCCTCGAGCGACGCGTGGACAAGCGGCAAAAGCCCCTGTGCGGGCTGAACCCAGACCGGGCCATCCGTGCCGCGGAATTCCGCGTTCGGCGTGCCCTGCCAGTTTTCCATGCGTTTATATATCTCGCGGCTGGCTTCGTAATTCCAGGATGCATCGCCGGTGACCTCGGCCCAATGGTCCATATCCGCCTTGGTCGGTCGTGCCCAGATCGTTGCGTTGATGCTTGAACCGCCGCCGACAACACGCCCCATATGTTCGGGGATGGCTCGCCCGTTCACGCCTGCGCCCGGAATTGCAACATCGCCCCAGTCGCGTTCAGTGCCCAGATTGGTGAACCAGACGCGCGGGTCATCAATGGATGGCGCGGTATCCCAATCACCCGCTTCGATTACCAAGATGTTGCCATCGGTTCGTTCTGCCAGTGTCCCCGCCAACGCACAACCGGCGCTGCCCGACCCGACAATAATGTAGTCATAGCCCCCCGCTAGGTTTTGTACGCGATCGGTCTGCACCTGCCTGATGGTTTCCAGCTCATCAGCAAGCGCACGCAACGGCACGGCCCCGATCATGCCGGAGGCCAATGCCGTTGTCACAAAAGCTCGCCGCGATAGCTTCCCTGCGATGACGGCATGTTCCAGCCGCTCAAGTGTCCGATCCCTTGATCTGTCCATCTCGTTCTCCCCCCTTGTTGTCCCGTTGACCGGCAGGTCAACGGGATGCGTCTTGACGCAGATATTGTAGATCAGAACGGATAGCCCTGACCGCTTTGTTCGATGGTGATCCATTTGAGTTCGGTGAACTCATCAATAACCGCGCGCCCGTCGAAACGCCCGAACCCGCTGGATTTCGTGCCCCCGTAGGGCGCTTGCGCCTCGTTCGCTACGGTGGGACCATTGATATGCACTGACCCGGTATCAATGCGGGCGGCGGCATCAAGGGCACGGGTCACATCTTTGCCGAACACACCGGCAGAAAGCCCGAATTCCGTGTCATTGGCGATGCGCACCGCGTCTTCGGTATCTTTGGCACGGATGATCGAGACGATAGGCCCGAAGGTTTCTTCGCTGTAGATGCGCATGTCAGATGTGACGCCATCCAGAACCGTGGCGGGCATCATCGCCCCGTCACCCGCACCACCGGCAACAATGCGCGCGCCCTTGCTGACCGCATCATCCAGCAGGCCCTTAAGGCGGTCGGCTGCCCCAAGGCTGATTACCGGTCCCAGCACACAAGCCGATTGTGCCGCAGGATCACCCAATGTCAGATCTTTTGCGCGATCTGCAAATTTGGCCACATATTCATCCGCAATCGCGTTATCAACGATGATCCGTTCCGTGGTCATGCAAATTTGCCCCTGATACAGGAAAGCACCGAACACGCCTGCCTTGACCGCATCGTCAATATTGGCATCGTCCAGAACGACCAGCGGGGATTTGTCGCCAAGCTCAAGAATGCACCGCTTCAGGTGTTTTCCTGCCTTCTCGCCGATAATCCGGCCAACGGCAGTGGACCCGGTGAAATTCACACGGCGCACGGCGGGATGGGCAATCAGGGTCTCAATGGCTTCGGGTGCGGTTGCAGCATCATGGGTGATGAAATTCAGCACACCTGCCGGAAAACCCGCTGCGGCAACGGCTTCGGCCATCAACTCATGCGTGCGTGGGCTGGTTTCGGATGCGCGGAACACCACTGTGTTCCCGCAAACCAGCGGATAGGCAATCGCGCGCGCGGCAAGAACGACTGGGCCATTCCATGGCACGATGCTCAGGATCACACCAACCGGCTGACGAATGGTCATGGACAACGTGCCTGGCTTGTCTGTCGGAATGGTCTCGCCCTGAATTTGGGTTGCAAGTCCGGCGGCTTCGCGGAAGAGATTGGCTGCCAGCATAACATTGAAGCCCGCCCAGAGTTCGTTTGCGCTGACTTCGGCCTGCATTGCCGCGATGAAGTCTCCGGTGCGCGCCTCAATCTCGTCAGCAGCTTTCAAAAGCAGGGCGCGACGCTCTCCCGGGCCACTTCTTGACCAGCTTTGAAAGGCTCGATGCGCCGCATCAACGGCCGCAATACTGTCGTTGATGCCTGCCGCGGCACCGCGGGTCACGGTTTTCCCGTCAGTTGGGGCGACACGTTCAAAGGTGCTGCCGTCTTCGGCTGGCACACGCGCATTGTCGATCAAAAGTTGAGTTTCCATTTTTCCTCCCATGGGTTTCACTTTCATCAGGTCTTCAGCATCCCGGAATCCTCCTCCTCTCTGAATTCTCTGGTCTTGCTGGATTTCATATTATAAAATCATTTCCATATTGCAGAAGTCAAGTATATGTTTTGCTCCGCGATCAGCTATTATCTGGCCCCGGTCTCAGCGCTGCCGGAACATCGCGTAGCAACGCCCCGTTTCCCAGATCCAGCACGCTTGACCACAGGGACCAGGCGCGCAGGCGGGGCAAGGATCGCGGCGTGGTTGATGTGCCATCAGGCAAGGCAATCGGCCTGTCCCAGTCCGCCGCATCCAGATCGCGCCAGCACACGTTCAAATGCACCTCGGAATGATGGAAAAGATGCCGTATCGCGCGCGCCGGAAGCGTCGCCGCCATATCAAGAGCAGGCAAATGGGGTGTTGCGCTGTCGGGTGGTGATCCCGCTGCAAGGGCTTCCAGCATCAGTGCTTCGCGGCGGGCGGCATAGCTGACACGCGCCACGATATAGGCACGCGGCATTCCTTCGACCGCAGAAGGCGCGAAAAGCTCCCGATCGGATAGTTCCATCAGCTTGCGCGCGAAATAAGCCGTGGCGCGACGTGCCAGAAGCAGGTCATCCGCAGGCGCATTGGACGCATCATATCGCGCGCCCTTGCCCTGCCGGTCCCGAAGGGCCGCCAGGGCATCGGCTTCCGCCTTGCCCGACAGCATTATTCCTGCCCTTCGATCTTTGTGCGCATGAAGTGCAGCCGCTCCATGATTGGCGCGTCCGAGAAATGGAACAGATCGAACCTGGTTTCGGCCTGCAACGACCACGGCACCCAAGACGGTACCACAAACATATCGCCTTTTTCCAGTTCTGTGGTTTCGCCGTTCAGAACCACCGCGCCGGTTCCTTCAAACACCTGAAACACGCTGGAGCCGACCTCGTTGCGGGTAGCTGTTTGCGTGCCCGCACGCAGCCGGTGGAATTCGCAACGGATCGTTGGCATGACATCGCCGCCAGTGGTCGGGTTCACATAGCGGATGGCCGCATGTCCCGGCGCGATGGTGGCGGGTTGGCCTTCATCCTCCAACAGCAGTTGTTCCGTTAATGCACGGTCAGTGAATTCCCAGCGATAGGCCCCGATGGGGGATGCCACGGTGTCTTGCAGCCCCGACAGCGGGCGTAGGCCAGGATGGCACCACAGGCGCTCCCCGCGCGAGAAATTCGGTGTCGCATAATCGGTCACGCGATCTGACCCGAATTCAAAGAACCCTACATCCATCTGTTGGCTGAAGGGAATATCCAGCCCGTCAATCCAGGCCATCGGTTGATCGGTGTCATTATGATGGCCGTGAAAGTTCCAGCCCGGCGTCAACAGAAGATCGCCACGCGACATGCGCACCGGATCGCCGTTTACCACGGTCCACACGCCTTCGCCCTCAACGACAAAGCGGAAGGCATTTTGCGAATGGCGGTGTTCGGGCGCGGTTTCGCGCGGACCGAGATACTGGATCGCTGCCCATAGCGTCGGGCTGATATAGGCATTCGGTGCGAGGCCGGGGTTTGCCAGCCCGATGGCGCGGCGTTCGCCGCCCCGCCCTACGGGGACCAGCGCGCCCGATGCCTCGGCCAGCGGCAGCAGCTTCGCCCATTTCCAGACATGTGGCACGGCTTTGGGTTTCGGATGGATCGGCATCAGATCACCAAGCTGGGTCCAGAGCGGGATTAGGTTTTCCTCCTCGAACCCTTTGTAAAGCGCGCGCAACTCGGGGCTGTCTTCGGGCTGCATCGCGTGTTCAACAGTGTCATAATCAAGCGGTTCGTTCATTTGTTTGTGCCTCCTTGATGGAACGGGAATGGGGTCAGGCTGCATCGGGCTGGTTCGGGGGGGCGGCCATGATAAAGGCGGGCAATTCATCCAGCGCGGCATAGATGCGCGCGATTACCGGCCAGCGATCCAGAGCAATGCTGAAACGACGGTTGTTCCAGATCTGCGCATAAAGGCAGATATCGGCCATGCCGGGGGTTTCACCATGGCAGTAGGTGCCGGTCTGGTCACTGGTGGCAAGTGTGGTTTCCAATGCATCAAAAGTCAGCGTGACCCAATGCGTGAACCATTCATTCTGCGCGTCGTCATCCGCTCCGAACTGGTCGCGGATACGAAACAACACGCGCAGGTTGTTCAACGGATGAACTTCGCAGGCGATTGTGTAGGACAGCGCGCGCACGCGGGCACGCCCGTCCGCATCGGGAGGCAGCAGCGCGGGTTCAGGATGGGTTTCCTCCAGCCATTCAAGGATCGCCAGCGATTGTGTCAGGACCGTACCATCCGCGCGTTCCAGTGTTGGCACCAAGCCCTGCGGATTCTTCGCCAGATATTCGGGTGTCCGGGTTTCGCCATCGCGTAGAACATAGGGGATATAGTCATATGCCAGCCCCTTCAGGTTCAGCGCGGCGCGCAGCCGTGTGGATGTCGATGATCGAAAGAAGTTGTGCAATTTTAGGGTCATATGTGGCTCCTTAATGTGACATGAAAACGGGCACGCGCGTTGTTTTCAGTACTTCATGGGTCACGCCGCCAAACAGATCCTGCGAAAACTTGCTGTGCTCATATGCGCCCATGACGATCAGTTTCGCGCCAACCTCGTCTGCGGCATCCTCGATCACAGCAGCGATGCTGCGACCCTTGGCGCTGCGATGCAGGTGATCGGCAGCAATGCCGTGGCGCTCCAGATGGCGCAGGATTCCACCATCGATCGGCGTTTGTGGTGCCCGCCCGCCGACCGTCAGAAGTGTGACCTTGCGCTTGCCCTCGATAATGCCCATCGCATCGCCAAGGGCGCGGGCGGCGGCGCGTTTGCCGTCCCATGCGACAAGGACATGATCGGCCAGCACCGGCGCGGAATAGTTTTCCGGGACAATCAATACAGGTCGCCCGCTGCGCAGCGCGATCAAGTCTGGGCTGACAACGTGATGCTCTTCACCGACCAGATCAGATTGAAACCCGGTGATCACCAGATCGTAATGCCGCGCAAGCTCACTCGGCAATATGTCGCAAAGCTCTTCGGGCGGAATGAAGCGCGCGCGATCCGCAAGACCTGCTGCGCGCACAGCTGTTTCAAACTGCGCGATGGCGGTCAGGGTATCGCTTTTCTCGGCTCTCCGAAGCTGGTCGCGCAGCGCCGCGGAAAGCCCCGCTCCGAAACGGTCAAAAAAAGACCTCCCGTTGCGCATGATCACTGTCAACCATGCATCATAATGCTGCGCCAGCTTGATCGAGTGAGCTAGGCTGGCGGCAAATGCCGCCTCTCCGCTATAGGCCAGAAGCAGGTTTCTGAAACTCATGCGCCGCTCCGTTGGTTGTGCCCACTCAGACCCTTGGGCCAATGGGAGTTTCGATTGCGCCAAGACCTGCGATTTCGACGCGACACAGATCGCCCTCAAGCAACGGGCCGACACCTGCGGGCGTGCCCGTCATGATCAGATCGCCCGGACGTAATTCGATCGAATGCGACAGGATCGAGATGATTTCGGGAACCGACCAGATCAGTTCTGAAAGATCGGCATCCTGCTTGGTCTTGCCATTCACCGTCAGTGTTATGGCCCCCTTATCAGGGTGGCCCGTTTTCTCGACGGGATAGACTGGGCCAATCACTGCCGAACGGTCAAACGCCTTGCCCCAATCCCAGGGCCGCCCTTGTTCGCGCGCTTTCAGCTGAAGATCACGCCGTGTCAGGTCATTGCCCACCGCATAGCCCCAAACATGTGACAGGCTGTCCTTTTCCGCGATATTCCTGCCCGCCGTTCCGATTACGGCGACAAGTTCGGCCTCATAGTGGAAATTCTCTGTCTCTGGCGGGTAGGCCACCGTCTCGCCGCTATCTACCACCGCATCAGCGGGTTTGGTGAAGAAAAACGGCGGGTCGCGATCCGGGTCTTTGCCCATTTCACGTGCATGGGCGGCATAGTTGCGCCCGACGCAGAAGATCCGCCGGACCGGCAACCGATCGTCACTGCCAGCGACGGCAACGCTTGGTGGAGCCGGTGGGGTGAATACAAATGCCATAGTCTTTCCTTTCCTTGGGTCTGTGACGGCTTTTCAGCCTTGTTGTTGGTGGTGTTCCGGTTCAGGCTGTCGGGCATGTTCGCGGCGGGCAAGCACCCATAGGCAGATAAGGGCAAGGAAGCCTGCGCCATTGATCCAGATCGTGTGCGAACCGCCAATCCCCGGTGGCAACAGAAGTGCCACACCTGCCAATCCTAGCAGAACGCGCCGCATCGGCCCTGCCGGTCCGTGCAGCCATCCAACGAACGCCGCAGAAATCGCATAGACACCAATTACCGCTGTAATTACCGCCAGCACGATTTCCGACGGATCGCCCATCAGCAGCAGCGCGGGCGAAAAGACGAACAGGAAGGGCACGATATAGGCGGTCCAGCCGAAGCGCATGGATTCCCAGGCCGTGGCCATCGGCGAGGCCTTGGCAATGGCCGCAGCGAAAAACGCGCCAATCCCGATCGGGGGCGTCACCATCGACATCATTCCCAGATAGAAGATGAATAGATGCGCGGCAATCGGCTCAACTCCCGATTGCACCAGCGAAGGCGCAATCAGTACGGCCAGCAGTAGATAGACACCGACTGTCGGCATTCCCATGCCTAGGATCAGGCAGGCCAGCGCCGAGATCAGCAGCAGCAGAAAAACACTGCCCTGCCCCAGATCGACAAGCGCGAAGGTCGCGGCAAAGCCAAGGCCGGTGACAGACAGCACCCCGATGATGAACCCCGCAGCGGCCGAAATCATGATGATATCGGTGATCGATCGCCCCGCTTCGACAGCGGCACTCCACAAATCGCGGAGGCCCATCCGGGTTTTACCATAGCCGACGGTCAGCCCGATCAGCAGCGCCGCCCCGCCACCCCAAAGGGCTGCGGTTTCGGCGGGCTGATTGAACCAAAACAATGCTGTGACAATAGCCGCGAAGGGCAGGATAAATACCCAACCACGCGACAGAACATTGCGTGTTGGCGGAATATCGTCCAGTTCCAGCGGTTTTATATTCTGCTTTGCGGCCTGAAGATCAGCCTGCACGAACAACGCCACATAGTATAGAAGCGCAGGCACGATCGCTGCGACGACGATTTCCGCATAGGGCCTTTGCAGGATATCAGCCATCAGAAACGCCACCGCCCCCATGACCGGCGGCGCGATCTGGCCACCGGTCGAGGCCACGGCCTCCACCGCACCCGCTGTGGTCCGCCGGAATCCGGAACGGATCATCAGCCGGATCGTGACCACGCCGGTAGCCACGATGTTCGAGACGACAACCCCTGAAATCGACCCGAACAGCCCCGATGCCATGATGGAAATCTTCGCCGCTCCGCCCCGCTTGCGGCCCATGGTCGCCATGGCAATATCATTGAAAAAATCCGCGCCCCCCGAACGCAACAGCAACTGGCCGAAAAACACGAAAGCTACGACCACGGTGGCCGCGACATTCAATGTCAGGCCCAGCAAGCCATTGGGATCGAAGGCCAGATAGACCGCCAGCCGTTGCGGCGCGACCTCACGGGTTTGCAGCGCACCGGGCACAAGATGGCCAATCAACCCGTATCCGCCGATTACCAGTACAACGATCACCAATGTCCAGCCCACCGCGCGGCGCAGCCCTTCCAGCACCAGCAAGAACAGCGCAATCCCTACGACCAGCGCATCCCAAGGAAGCGACATTGCCTGCGACACCAGCTTCGGATAAGCGAGCGCCACATAGAACGACAGCCCCAGTCCCAAAGTAGACAATGTCCAGTCCAGCAGACTGGATCGTCCAGTTTCGCCTCTGCCCTTTCCGCGATGACCTGTGACCAGAAAGATAATCGCTAGGCTCAGACCCAGCATTACGGCCAAGAATTGTTCGGTATAATAGGAATAACCCAGCCGCGACGGTATACTTGCGGCCTGCACCACGGCAGCTATCGTCAATATTCCTGCCAGCACATTCACCACAACTCCTGTCGGGCTACGCTTCGCAGCTGATTTCACGTCTTGTTCCACGCCATACCCTTCCGGCCAAGGTCGGGGCAGCAATACCGCCCCGGTGTCGCGCTACGTCGCTTATTAATGAGATGTCATCGCCACGCCGCGTTCTTGAAAGAAAGCGATGGCTCCTGGGTGGTATTCGACCCCCGGATAATCCTTAAATGCAGTGTTAATATCCATGACCTGCAAGGGCGGATAGGCTGCACCGATGGCATCGCTCTGATCGAAAAGTACCGAAAGCAGTTTGCCAACATCCTCGTCCGACACATGGGCGCCAGCGACAAGCACATTGTCCCAAGTGACGAACATCATCGGCTCATGTACGCCCACACGGACGGGGGCGGGCGTGACTTCCGAGAAATAGAAGGCCGGTCGAACCTCGCGGATACGTGCCAGCGTTTCATCATTGGCCTCGACCGTCAGAAAACGCACACCGCCCACGGATGCGTCGATCTCTGCCACTTTTGGACCGCCAACAGCGAAAAAGGCACTGTCCACACGGCCTGATGCCATATCATCGGAGCCGCGGATCAGTTCGGGCACCGGCACTTGACGCACATCGTCCCAGCTAAGCCCACCTGCCGCCAGAATGGCCGAGATATGGGAGCGCGCGATTGAAAATGCATCCCAGCCCGAGGGCACGCTGCGGCCTTCCAGTTCGGACACGGCGGTCAGGCCCGAGCTTTCCTTCACATATAGCCCGACTGGAAATGGATTGACCCGCGCGACAACGCGCAGGTTGGGCATTGCCACGCTGTATTCATCCGTGCCCGCAACCGCCGTGATGACATCATTCACATCATTGAGCGAGAATTCCGCCAGCGCGTCATTCACCGCCTGCATCATCTGGGCATTTCCGCCATAGGGTTGCACGACAAGGCGCATGTCTGCGCTCGCGCGCGCCTCGCCGGAAATAACCGACGCCATCGTGTTCCAGACCGACCCTTGCGGCGGTGTTGAGAATGACTGCACCTGCGCATGGGCCATGGGCGCAAGCCCTGCGGCCAGAATGCCTGCGATCAGGTGTTTGCTGAATCGTTTCATGTAGGTTCCTCCCGTCATGTCAATTCCTCCCTTGACGTGGTTACGTGTCAGGCTGCGGCGTCCGGTTTGCGCAACAGCGCCTGACGGTCGATCTTGCCGGTGCCCGTCTTGGGCAGCTCGGCCACATAGTCGAACAAGCGCGGCGCCTTGTAGGGCGTCAGTTGTGCCTTGATGTAATCGCGCAATCTTGCGGTCTGCGCCGCATCACCGCTCTGGCCCGGAACTAGGTTGACCACGGCGCGCAATGCCGTGCGCTTGTCGACCAGTTGTTCGGCCAGCACAGCGCATTCATGCACATCAGGGTGTTCATTCAGGCAGCGCTCCACCTCCAGCGGCCAGACCCATTGCCCCGACACTTTCACCAGATCGTCGGCGCGACCTTGAAAATAGTAATACCCTTCGCGTTCGATGAAGCGGTCGCCCGTGTAGATCCAGTCGCCGCGCATTGTATCGCGGGTCTTATCCGGACGGTTCCAGTACGTGGGCGAGGATGAATGCCCGCGCACGAACATCACGCCTTCCTCACCTGGCGATGCGGGTTTGCCGTCTGGCGTTTCCAGTCTGATTTCATAGCCCGGTACCCGCGCGCCCGCCGCGCCAAGCCGGTGATCGTCCAGCCGGTTGCTAAGGTAGATATGCAGCATCTCGGTAGACCCAAGCCCTTCGGTCGGTCCATGGCCCACATTGGATTTCCATGCGGTGTAGACATCCTCGGACAGAATTTCGGCTGCTGACATGGATTGGCGCAGCGATGACAGATCCCGTTTGTCGATGTCCTTCGCCCGTGCCAACGCGGTATAAAGCGTCGGCAGGCCAAACAGCACGCTGGGCCGGAAGGTCTCAATCGCGTCCAGGACCACCTCAGGGCGGGGCTGGTCCGGCACCAGAAGCGTGGTTGCGCCGCAGGCGAAGGGAAAGACCAGCGAATTTCCGAACCCATAGGCGAAATAGCATTTAGGTACCGAATAGCAGATATCGCCATTCCGAAGGTTCAGTACATGATCGCCGAAACTCTGCTGGATGTAGGCAATATCGTGATGCAGATGAACAATACCTTTGGGCCGCCCGGTCGAACCGGATGAGTACATCCAGAAAGCCATGTCATCGGGTCCGGTATCTGCTGGGTTCAATGTGTCGGCGGTATCGGCAAGGAAGCGTTCCGATCCGATGGCCTGTGGCGCGTTGGGGGCACCGTTCACGATGACCAGTGTTTCAAGCGCTGTGCCCGTCAGCGTTTCAGTGTCGAAAACCGAGGCCAGATTAGCCTCGACCATCGCGATGCGCGCCGCACTGTCCTTGAGGAAATAATTCAGCACATCCGGCTTAGTCTGGATATTCAGAAGCACCGGTACGAAACCGGCCCTGACTGCGCCGTAGAAGGCCGCCGGATAGGCAGGCGTGTCATCCAGAAAGAAGGCAATACGTTCCCCACGCTGCAACCCCGCGCGGATAAAGGCATTGCCCCAGCGCGCGGCCTCGGCGATCAGGGCACGATAGCTTAGGCTGCCCATCGGTCCGGTCACGGCAATCTTGTCGGGGTTGCGGGCAAGGTTCTGCCACAACATCTCCGAACAGTTGCGATGCGCCGCCTTGTCAAATCCGATTTCCATTGCCCCCGGAACATCCACCGCGACAGGGTCGATGACCGGTTCGGGGTAGCGCGCTTTCTGGGCGTCATAGCGCGCCATGAAACCCGGAGAGCCCTGACGCAGCCGGTCCATGTCCATGCGCCCGGAACGTGTCAGGTAATCGAAGGTGAAATCCAGCGCAGAGCGATCCAGCTTGCGCTCAAACCCCTCATACCAACGCGCAGATGTATTGGCCGCATCAACGATACGCCGGGCCTCAGGTGGGCGTTCATGCTGGAATGCGGCCAGCGCTGCGTCAATATCGTCGTGTGCGCGCATAGCGGCCACCAGCGCAAAGGCATCTTCCATCGCCAGCCTTGTGCCCGAACCGATGGAAAAATGCGCCGTATGCGCGGCGTCACCCAGAACCACGTACCGGCCCGACACCCAAGTGTTGCACCAGAGGCGCGGGAATTGCCTCCATTCGGACTTATTGGTCAGGAGCGCGCTGCCCCGCAAGGTTTCCGAAAATAACTCGCTGCACAGACGGGCACTGTCAGTCTCGTCCATATCGGCAAATCCGCATTTCTGGAATGTCGCATCATCGCATTCCACAATGAAGGTGCTGCGATCAGGCGCATAGCGATAGTGATGCGCATTGAATGCACCTTTCTCACTGCGCAGGAAGGTCTGCGTCAAGCGCTCGAACGGGATGGATGCACCGAACCACGCGAAGTGATTGCCGAACTGGTCGCGCGTCGGGGCGAACGCGTCGCGCTTCGCTTTGCGCACCAGCGAATTAACCCCATCCGCACCGATCACCATATCGGCGGATAAATCATCCAGCGCTGTTACTTCGGTGCCGAAACGCAACGTGGCACCTAGTTTTTCGGCCTGTGTTGCCAGTAACTCGATCAGCGCCAAACGCCCAATTGCACCATAACCCATTCCGTCAACGACCTCGCGGCCCGTGGGGGTGACAAGTTCCATGTCGCACCAGCGCTCCATCTGCGGTGCGACAAGAGCGTGGGTTTCGGGGTCGTCACATTTCATCGCATCAAGTACACGGTCGGAGAAGACCACGCCAAAACCGAATGTGGCCGCGCGGTTGTTCCGTTCGGTCACGCGCACGGACACGGTAGGAAAATGCCGCCGCAAAAGAATAGCTGCATAAAGGCCCGCTGGCCCCGCACCTAGAATTTCCACACTTGATAGCTGTGACATAACATCTCCTCCTCCGTCACATGGACGCAGCCTGTTTCCGTTGGGTCAGCGCAATCAGGATGACCCGCATTAATGATGAAAGCACCGCTTGCCGCGCCCGCCCTTTGGTTGGGTCAGATGGCTTGCTGTTTCTGGCGGGCGTAATCGGCGGCGAATTTCGGGGCGATCTTGCGCAGCCGCTCTTCGGTCATCCGCCCCGAGCGCATCAGGTAGTCATGCGCAAAATCCATCGGGTCAAGCCGCATTTTCTGGCCAAACCCCTCATACCAGTTGGCGGATGTATTGGCCGCATCGACAATCTTGCGCGCGATGGGCGGGCGCTCGCGCTGATAAGCGGCCAGCGCGGATTCAACACTGTCATTTTCGGACAGCGCGCGAACGAGGGCGATCGCATCTTCCATCGCCAGGCGCGTACCGGACCCGATTGAGAAATGCGCGGTATGCACGGCATCGCCAAGGATCGCATATTTCCCGGCAACCCAGTTTTCGCACCACAGGCGCGGGAATTGCCGCCACATCGACCGGTTGGTGATCAGTTTCGTGCCTTTCAGCACATCCGCGAAAATTGCACTGCACCGCTGCGCACTTTCATCTTCGCTCAAGCCTTCGAACCCCGCCTTACGATAGGTTGCGCTGTCGCATTCCACAATAAAGGTACTGCGATCTGGCTGGAACCGATAATGATGCGCATTCATCGGGCCGAATTCGGTCTGAACGAAGGTTTGCGTTAGGGTGTCGAATGGGATCGTGGCCCCGAACCATGCGAAATGGTTGTCGAAATACTCAATGCTCGGCTTGAAAACATCTTCAAAACTGCGCCGGACAAGCGAATTCAAACCATCCGCCCCAATGATCAGATCGGCCGTCAACTCCGTGACATCATTAATCTGTGTGTCAAAGCGGATATCAATATCCAGCGCGCGCGCGCGCTCCTTCAGTATCTCGATAAGATGCAACCGCCCAATCGCGGTGAAACCAACACCGTCAAGCGTGACCGACCCGCCCGGCAGGTTCAGCGTCATGTTCTTCCAGCGTTCCATATGGGGCGTGACCAGATCATGGGTTTCGGGATCATCACCATTCAGAAAGGCCAGCGCCTCGTCCGAGAAGACCACACCAAAGCCGAAGGTCGCGCCTTCTGGGTTCTGCTCGGTGACACGGATACGGACATGCGGCATCCGCCGCCGGATCAGAATTGCCGTATAAAGCCCAGCCGGACCTGCCCCAAGAATCTCAACGCTTGAAAGTTGTGTCATGATTCCTCCCAAAACCCCTCGACGTGTGGCTACTGATAGTCTATAATTATATATTATGCAAACACTTTAACAATATGGAAAGATACATGCGGAAGACTGTAACCTTCGAGATCAGTTTCGGTGACTGTGACCCCGCCGGAATAGTCTTTTATCCCAATATCTTCCGTTGGATGGACGCGTCGTTTCATTCTATGCTTCGCGTCGCTGGTGGCCATTCTACCCTCTGCGAAAAATTCGGATCCGTTGGGCTAGGGCTTGTTGATGCCGCAGCGCAGTTCAAAAATACGATGCGAAATGATGATGCTCTGACGATACGGGTTGAAATAGCCGAATGGTCGCGACGCACACTCACACTGGCCTATACGGGCGAGGTTGATGGAACCACCGTATTTACGGGTCAGGAAGTAAGGTGCCTTTTCAAACGAACCGAAACCGGTATTGTCGCAGGCGAACTTGCGCCATTGCGCGACTATCTGGAGTCCTTCAATGTCTGACGAAACCGGACAAGGTCTGAAATCACTCGACACCGCACTTGGCGTGTTGGCATATATGACAGAACAGAATGGCCCAAAATCGCTGACCGAAATAGGTCGGGAATGCGGAATGCCACCCAGCAAGGTACATCGCTATCTTGCATCCTTCGTTGCCGCAGGTTTGATGCGCCAGCCTGGGCGATCAGGGCACTATGATCTGGGACCTGCCGCCATGCAGCTTGGCCTTGCCGCACTCGCTCGGCACGACTTCGTCAATTCTGCAGCTGACGGGCTGGCCGATCTTTCGGCACGTACTGGCATGACTGTTCTTTTGTCGGTCTGGGCGAATCAAGGGGCGACAGTTGTGCGGTGGGAAAGGGGCGCGTCGCCGACTGACACATCCATGGGGCTGGGCACGACGCTGCCATTGCTGAATTCTGCTACAGGCCGTGTTTTTCTTGCTTGGGGTGCGCCGCGTGCGATCGGCCCTATGCGTGATGAACAACTGCGCAGGCTGGCGCGCCAACCGGGGTTGTCGCTTGATCTGGAGCCTACCAAGGCAAGCCTTGCCGCGTTGGTCGAGCGCACCCGTGCGCGGGGCTATGCATCGGTCGAAGGGCGCTATATTCCCGGTCTTGTGGCTGCGGCAGCGCCCATACTTGACTGGCAGGGCGAAGCCCAAGCTGCTGTGACGCTCGTAGGTATAGACCCTGCTTTAATAGCACCCGGATCTGAGCGCATTGAAATTCTTCTTGCGTACTGCTTAGAAAAATCAGTTATTCGGCTTCAAGCCAAATAATCTCACAAACGATAACCCATTGAAAAGGATAATTTTCCTTCTCGAGGCCAAGGCGATGTGCTTGCCCCAAGTTTCGAGTAATGCGAATGTATAGGCGTCGGTTTCAATAGGCAAACCGGCATTTTCAGCCAGTGACAGAATGGCTTCGCGACTGACCAGGTCGCGGACACGAAAAGGTAAATCGACTCCAGCAAATCTCGTAGCAGCGCCGGCAAAACTTAGCGCATCCAGAGGGCTCTGTTTCATGAGTCACGAGAGCGATTCACCTTATGGATACAGCTTGACAGCTGCGAAGCATGAGCAGACCCAAACCCTCCGCATACAAAACCCACAACTGGCCAGCCTCCAACGAGGCGCTCAAGCGCCGCGGCTCACTGACGATCTGGTTTGATGCCGCCATCCAGAGCGGCCTAACGACGAAGGTACTATTCGGGGTGGCGCTCCGCTAAACGACCGGGTTCTTCGCGCGCCTGCTGCGCCTGCTGCGCCTGATAGGCCTGGACTGGGCGGTGCCCAACCTCAACAAGCCGTCACTGCGCAAGAACACCCTGAAGGTTAACATTCCCTATCGTGGTTCGGACAGCCCCTTGCACCTGCTAGTCGATAGCACCGTGATCAAGGTCGAAGGCGAAGGCGAGTGGAGCGACCGCAAGTGCGGCGGCCCCGAACGGCGTGTCCGCCGCAAGATCC